>DASPFV010000245.1:0-113232 GCA_035620975.1 Vicinamibacterales bacterium | reverse complement strand
CGTACGTCAATGCAAGACCTGACCCCCTCCGTCAGCGCCGCGACATTCCGGTTCGCGATCGCACCGGAATCCACCACCACGCCCGTGCGCGAGACCGCCTGGAAGTAGAGCTCGCTTTCAGCCACCTCGACCAGCATGAATGCCTGATCCCGATCGAAGGCCGCAGCCGTCTGGTCCGACGGCTCCATGTCGCCCCGTCGCAGCTTCCCGCCCGAGCCCGCCACGAAGTAGTGGATGCCTTTTTGCGGCTTCACGCGCTCGTAGGCGTGATCGTGCCCCGAGAACACGACGCTCACCCCGTGCCGCACCAGCAGCGGCTCGATCAGCACGCGGAGGTCGACCGCCGACCCGTGCCGGCCGGCGTTGGAGTAGAGCGGGTGGTGGAAGTAGCAGATCCGCCACGGCTCCCGCGCGTCGGCCAGCGCCTGGCGGAACCAGGCCAGCTGCGACGGGTCCAGGTTGTTCGTGTCGAGCACGAAGAACCGCACCGGCCCGCGCTCGAAGGTGTAGTAGCGCCGCCCGCCCATGTTCAGCGGCGGATAGTCCACGCTGTCCGCAGCGTCGTGGTTGCCCAGCGCCGCGTGGAAGGTCACACCCGCGTCCAGCAGCGCCCTGTACGGCTGCTCGAACTTCTTCACCCGATCCTTCGGCCGCTGGCTGCCGTAGAAGTTGTCGCCCAGCATGATGACGAAATCGAACGGAAAGGTGGTCCGCGACGCCGCCATCTGGCGCCCCACGTCGTACTGCGGCGTCTCACCCGTGCCGTTGTCGCCGATCACCGCGAACTTGATCGAGCCGGGCCTGTTCGGTAGCGGCTCCCCCAGCGCGAGCAGGACTGTCGATGCCGCGAACAGGGCCAGGATGAAGCCGGTAAGACGACGGCGCATGCGCACTCCGTACACGGAAATGCAAGCCCGGCACCGCGGGAGACCTGGAAAGCCTGAGAGAATCCTTCCACCGGACGGACGCCTGCCGGAATCCCGTCAGCACCCCTGTCGATCTCTCGGCAACCCGGGCAGAACCTCCGGCCGCGCGACGCGGATAATAGTCGTGTGAGATCCGTCCTGCTGCGCGGCTGTCTCGCGGCGGCGATCGCCGGAGCCGTTCTGGGAGGAACCCCGGCGGTGCCTCAGGTGTTTCCGCGGGATCGCATCTGGTTCGCGCCCGCGCCCGGCAGCCTCGACCTTCTGCGGCTCTTCGAGTCAGTGGACGAGTGGCCCCGCGCGCGGCAGACGCTGGACGTCTTCAAGTTCTATCACCAGCACACCTTCGCCGAGCCGCCCGACATCGTCGGGCCGAATTCGTACGACGCGCTGGTGCGGGTCGATGCGTTCCGGAAGCTGCGGCAGTGGGGCAAGCGCGTGGCGCTCGAAGCCGGATCGGTGAAGGAGTTCTACTGCACGGCGGACGACAGCGGCATGCGCGAGTCCATCGAGCTGACACTGCGCGGACTCGAAGCCGTGCACGCCGCGGGGGGACTGGTGAGCTATCTCGCGATGGACGAACCCTTCCTCGCCGGACAGGCCCCGCAATGCGGCGGTCCGGCTCTGGAGCCCACTGCCGATCGGGTCAGCCAGTACATCAGGGCCGTCCGGCAGAGATTTCCCGCAATCCGCATCGGGCTGATCGAGGCGTATCCCTACTTCCGCCCGGAGGCGTTTGCATCGATGCTCCGGCTGCTGAAGGAGCGCGGCACGCCGGCGGCGTTCCTCCACGTCGACGCATACCTGCCCGCCCTGCAGGAAGGCCGGGACGCGTTCGGATCCGACATGATCAGGCTCGCCGACGTGTCAGCCGCCTCGCGCATCCCCTTCGGCATCATCATCTGGGGCGAGAACGGCAATGCCGATCACCTCTACGCGGCCGACGCGCTGAAGCTGGCCGAGGCCGTGAGCCGCACGTTCCGGGGCTGGGACGTGATGCCCGACCACCTGATCTTCCAGTCCTGGGCCGAGTCGAGCACCGGGCTGCGCATCACGCCGACCAACCTGCCCGAGCAGCAGGCCGACACGCACACCAGACTGCTGAACGATATCTACCGGACGTTCCGGGAAGTGGTGATCCCGGCCACTCGAAGGCGGTAAACACTCCGACTCCCGGTCGGGGTCGCAGCTCGCGGCTCGCCTGGCGCGGACGTCGACTCGCGGTTCGGGGTCGTCACTGAGGCCCGCCGACGCGTCAGCGCCCGCTCAGCGCCGCGCGAATTCGTAGACCGTGCCGTCCTTCCTGAACGCCACGATGATGTAAGGCTGGGGATTCGGACCTTCCATTCCGGGTGAGCCGATCGGCATGCCAGGAACCGCGATGCCCTCGATCGCCGGACGCTCGCGCAGCAGGCGCTGGACGACATCGGCAGGGATGTGGCCTTCCACGAGATAGGACCCCACCACGGCAGTGTGGCAGGACTTCAGCCGCTCGGGCACGCGGAGCCGGGCCGGCACCGACTCGAGATCGGGGGTCACGGTGCTCGTGACGGCGAAGCCCGCGGCCTTGAGGTGCTCCACCCATTTGCTGCAGCAGCCACAGGTCGGGCTCAGATACACGGCGGCCGTCGGCGGCTTGGCGGCGGGCTTGCCGGCCTGGGCGCCGACGCCAAGTGACGCCAGGGCGAGAAGGCACGCCGTGGTGAGGGCAGGCCTGAACAGCGGAGGAGTCATGAGGTCCATGATACCCCGCGGTTCCGCGGGGCGGGTGCTTCGGAAACCCGGCCTCGTGCGGATATAGTGTCCGCCACGCCTATGGACATTGCCACCCTCGACTGGGTCGTCATCATCCTCTATTTGATCACCATTACCGCGATCGGCCTGATCGTGGGGTACCGCGTCCGGTACAGCGGCGACTTCTTCCTCGGGGGACGGCGCTTCGGTCCCTGGCTGATGATGGGCCAGAGCTTCGGGGTCGGCACGCACGCCGAGATGCCGGTGGCCCTGGCTGGAGCGGTCTACGGGGTGGGGGCCTCGGCTATCTGGTTCCAGTGGAAGAACCTCTTCATTACGCCGTTCTACTGGATCATGGCGCCGGTCTTCCGCCGCGTGCGCCGGACCACGATGGCCGAGTTCACGGAGGACCGCTATGGGTCCTGGATGGCCGGCCTCTATATCGTGTTCGCGCTCTGCTACTTCGTCATCAACATGGGCAGCATGCTGAAGGGCGCGGGCAAGGTGATCAGCCAGGCGACCGGCGGCGGGCTCGAGGTGAACGAGATCGTCGTGGCCATGACGGTCATGTTCATGCTGTACAGCTTCGTCGGAGGGCTGGTCGCGGCCGCCTGGACGGATCTGTTCCAGGGTCTGCTCATCCTCACGCTGTCCTTTCTCCTGATCCCGCTCGGCTGGGGCGTCGTGGGAGGCCTCGACGGCATGCAGGCCTCGCTGCAGCCGTTCTACTTCTCGCTGGCCACACCCTCGGGCATCGGGCCCTGGGCGATCGCGATGCTCACGATCAACGGCCTGGTGGGGATCATGGCCCAGCCGCACCAGCTCGCCGCGGTGGGCACCGGACGCGACGAGCGCACGTGCCGCATCGGGATGTTCTTCGGCAACTTCATCAAGCGGGTCTGCACAGTGGGCTGGGCCCTGGTCGGCCTGATCGTCGCGGCGATGATCGCGCAGGGTCATGCCGAGGCTGCGGTGATGAACGACCCCGAAAACGCGTTCGGCTTCGCCTGCCGCTACCTGCTCTTCCCCGGCGCCCTCGGGCTGATGGTCGCCGCCATTCTGGCCGCCAACATGTCGACGTGCTCCGCGTTCCTCGTGGACAGCGGCGCCCTGTTCACCGAGGGCCTGTACCGGCAGCGTCTGGCGCCGGGCCGTGCGGACCGGCACTACCTGTGGGTGGGCCGCTTCAGCGGCTTCCTCATCACGATGCTGGGCGTCCTGTACTCGCTGTTCCTGATCGAGAGCGTGCTCTACACCTTCCTGCTGACCGAAACGCTGGCCACCTACGTCGGCATCAGCGTGCTCGGCGGCATCCTCTGGCCCCGGGCGAATCGATGGGGTGCCCTGGCGAGCCTGCTCAGCTCGCTCGCCACGAATTTCCTGCTGTATTACCTGACGGGCCAGCGGCTGGATCACTGGGATCCCAACGTGTTCCTCGCCGCGCTGGCTGTGGGAAGCGTCGCGCTCGTAGTGGTCAGTCTGCTCACCGAGCCCGAGCCCCGGGACAAGATGGCGGCCTTCTTCGACAGGTTGCAGACGTCGAGCGACGGCGACTCCGCTGTCGTCCACGGACGCGCCGCGGCGGCGGCTGAAACGCCGGCCGCCTCCCGCGGGACGACGCAGCCACTGCTGCTCGTCAACCTCCTGCGGCCCGCCCGTGCAGCCGCTGGGCGCGGCTGGCGGGTGTATCGGGACGATCTCGGCGGCTTCGCGCTCGGCTGGGTGCTGGTCATCGTGCTGGTCGCGGCGACGGCGCTGATGCTGAGGATGTGAACAAGAGCGGCTCAGGGCTCTCGGCTCTGGGCTCTGGCCAGGGCTGGGTTCTGGCCAGGGCTGGGTCTGGCCGAAGTCCCCGTTCTCGGTGCAAGAGTCATCTCGCTGCGGATCGCGCTCATGCCTTCGACCAGACGAGAGTTCCTGACGACGTCGGCGGCCGCGATCGGCGGAATCTGCACGATGGGGCGCGTTCCGCACGGCCAGGCGCCGCCGGCCCTGCCGGCCGAGGACGGCTACCGGTTGTGGCTGCGCTACGCTCCACTCGCCGGCGATGCCAGGCAGTATGCCGGGTCGATCCGCCAGGTCCTCGTCGAGGGCGGCACACCCACTGCGCAGGTCCTCCGGACGGAACTGGCGGACGCGTTGTCGTCGATGCTCGGGACGAAACTACCCGTCGGCCGCGAAACCGTGACGGACGGGACCATCGTCGTGGGCACGCCGGCGAACTCTCCCGCCGTGCGGAATCTGGACTGGAGGCAGGAGCTCGCGAAGGCCGGCCCGGAGGGGTACATCATCCGCGGCGCCCGCGTCGAGGGCCGGCCCGTGCTCGTCGTCGCATCAGAGGGGGAGATCGGGGCGCTGTACGGCGCCTTCCATCTCCTGCGGCTGATCCAGACGCTGCAGCCACTCGATCGCGTGAACGTCGTCGAACGCCCGAAGCTGATGCTGCGGCTGCTGAACCACTGGGACAACATGGACGGCTCGATCGAGCGCGGCTATGCCGGGCGTTCGCTCTGGCACTGGCACGAGCTGCCGCGGAGGATCGACCCCCGCTACATGGACTACGCGCGTGCGAACGCCTCGATCGGGATCAACGGCTCGGTGCCCAACAGCGTCAACGCGGACATCCGCATCCTGACGCCCGAGTACCTCGAGAAGATCGCGGTGGTGGCTGACGCGTGGCGCCCATACGGCGTCAGGATGTACCTCTCTGCCAACATGGCGTCGCCGCTGCGGCTCGGCAAGCTCGCGACCGCCGACCCGCTGGATTCGGGCGTGGCCGCCTGGTGGAAGTCGACCGTCGACGACATCTACAGGCTGGTGCCGGACTTCGGCGGCTTCACCGTCAAGGCGAACTCCGAGGGGCAGCCTGGCCCCAAGGACTACGGGCGGACCCATGCGCAAGGCGCGAACGTCCTGGCGGAGGCGCTCGCGCCGCACGGCGGCAACGTGATCTGGCGGGCGTTCATCTACGACGAGGATGTCGATCCGGATCGCGCGAAACGCGCGTACCTCGAGTTCACCCGGCTGGAAGGACACTTCAGGCCGAACGTCCTCGTGCAGGTGAAGAACGGCGCCATCGACTTCCAGCCGCGCGAGCCGTTCCACCCCCTGTTCGGCGCGTTGAAGCAGACGCAGGTGATCGCCGAGATCCAGGCCACGCAGGAGTATCTCGGGCAGGCCAGGCACCTCGTCTACCTCGGACCGATGTGGCAGGAGTTCCTGGAGGCGGACACCCACGCGCAGGGCCCTGGATCGACGGTCGCACGCGTTCTCGAAGGCACCGTGCATCCCTACCGCGTGACCGGGATGGCATCGGTCGTCAATCCCGGCCTCGACCGGAACTGGTGCGGCCACCATTTCTCGCAGTCCAACTGGTATGCGTCGGGCCGGCTGGCCTGGAACCCGGCGCTCCCGGCGGCGCAGATCGCGGACGAGTGGACCCGCATGACGTTCGGCAACGACGTCGAGACCGTCCGGATCATCCACGGCATGATGATGTCGTCGCACGAGTCGTTCGTGAACTACACGATGCCGCTCGGGCTGCACCACCTGATCGGGGGCGACCACTACGCGCCGATGCCCCAGAACGCGAAGGCGCCGCGGGCCGACTGGACGGCGACCTACTACCACCAGGCGTCCGCCGACGGCATCGGCTTCGACCGGACCATGAAGGGCAACCAGGCGGTAGCGCAGTACTTCCCGCCGGTAAGGGACCTGTTCGACAGCCTGGCGACCTGTCCCGAGAAGTTCCTCCTCTGGTTTCACCGGTGCGGGTGGGATTACCGCGTGCAATCCGGGCGCACGCTGTGGGACGAGCTGTGCGTCCGCTATCACGAGGGCGCGCGCGAGGCCGCGGCGCTGCAGACGACATGGCGGTCGCTGGCCGGACGGGTCGATCCGCAGCGCCACAAGGAAGTCGCGGATCGGCTGGCCGTCCAGGTGGAGCACGCGGCGCTGTGGCGCGATCAGATCCTGAAGTACTTCCAGCAGTTCAGCGGGCGGCCGATCGTGGACAGGTGAGCAGCACGCGAGCGATTTCGCCCTTCATCGTGACGACGTCTTCGCCGGCTTGTTCAGGTATCGCTCCGCGAACGTCAGGAAGGTTGGCCACGTCGGCCCGGGCGTGTGCCCGCCGGTATGTTGACGGAACCCGAGATCGCCGTCGACGAGCGCGGTGTCGATGGGCGGGAATTCGGTCGTCCCGAGATCGCGGCCGCCGAGCAGCCTGTAGACCGGCCCCGCGCCCACGGCGGCGAGAAAGCTCCCCTTCGGATCCACCCACGCGTCGTTGACCGGCACGGTGCCATCGGGATTGACCGGACCTGGACCGTTGCCGGCGCTGAGGAACACGGGGCGTGGCGCGCACAGCGCGATCAGCTCGTGCGAATCGACCGGCAGCATGTCCCACCGGCCGGCGTACATGAGGTAGTTGCCCGCCATCCAGTGATAGAAGGTGTTCGCGACGTTCTCGATCGTCTCACCGTACTTGCGACGGTGCAGCTTGGCGCCGCCGTGGCCCGACGAGCTGATGTAGCCGATCGCGAACCGCTCGTCGTAGGCCATCGCGACGAGGGCCGCCTTGCCCCAGCGCGAGTGCCCCATGACGCCGACCCGCATGGCATCGACGGCCGTGTCGGTGGCGAAGTAGTCCAGCAGCCGGCTCGCGCCCCAGCCCCACGCGGCCAGCGCGCCCCAGTCGTCCAGCTTGCGCCGCTGCCCCTTGTTGGCGAGGCCGATGATGCCGGCCGTCAGACCCGCGCCGCAATCGCCCTGGATGCTGCCCGTGTTCAGGTTCGCGTAGCCCCAGCCCTTCGCAAGGATCTGCTCCTGCCAGCCCGGGCCAGTCGGGCCGGCGCCCGCGCCGCGACCTCCGCGTCCGGCTCCGCGTCCTCCGAACCCGCCGGGCGGCGCACAGGGATTGGGCGGTTCGGCCGTACCCTCCGGCAGCGGCACCGCACCGCCGCCGAACTGGATGATTACCGGCACGGGACCGCTCGCGCCGGCTGGCGTGGTGACGGTCGCCTGGATGATGACCGTGATCTCCGGGTGCGCGGAGTTGTCGACGTAGCCGAGCAGCCGCTTCGTGACGGTCTTGATCCCGGCTGTCTCCCCCTCCGTCGCGTCGACGACCTTCCAGGTGACAGCCGGCACCTGCTTCGGGATGCGGCCGTAGACGTCCCGCTGAAAATCCTCGAGCAGCTCGGCCCGCCGGCGATTCCGCCACGTCGACGCGGACGTGACCTTCTGTCCGTTCTCGAGCGTCAGCGGATCGGGCAGGGTGGGGTACGGGTTGGCCGCCGCTTCGTCGTAGGTCGCCGGGCTCGAGCTGATCGCGCCGGGAGGGATCGCCGAGATCCCGAGCTCCTTCATGATGCGCTCCCGCTCGGCCTGGTTCGCCAGCTGCACGGGTGAGGGAGGAGCAGGCGCCTGCTGAGCGGCCGGCGTCGAAGCCGCCGGCGTGGCCTGCTGCCGGCCGCCCGCGCCCGACGCCGCCGCGACAACGCCCAGACCGAGCCCCGCCACGACGAGAACACCCGCCCGCGCCACGATCGACATCACTGGCCGTCCTTTCGAACTACGGACCAGAACCAGGAACCTGGAGTTGATTCTACGTTAGAGCCACCGCCGACAGCCCGGATGGCAGCGGCAGGGGATCGTGTGGTCGCCGACCGTCGCGTAGTCGTAGGTCAGCTCCTCGCCAGGCTGGATGTTGCGCGCGGCGCGAATCCAGATCGTCGTGCCGACGACCTCCCACCAGCAGTTCGGCCGGCAGGAGTGATTGATGAACCGCGCGATGTTGCCGTCGATGGCGGCATCGCGGCTCCAGCGCCGGTTCACGCGGAACACCCAGATGCAGCCGTCCTTCAGATACCGGGCCTCGCGCGCCGCGCTGTCGGCGTTGCGAACGAGCTGGCCGGCGTAGTCGATGATGCGGGTGTTCTTGCTGATGGGCTCGGCGGCGAACACACCGTGGCCGTGCACGCGCGAACGGCGCCGCACGATCCGTGGAAGGGGCCTGTTCACGGGCGCGATCCTACATCGATCGCGAGCGCCCGGGCGCCCGCGTGCCCTGACTGGTGTATCCTCCGCAGCACGCGAACCTCAAGGAAAGGCGGAGCCAATGAAGAACATGCTCGTCCTGGCTGTGCTGGTCGCCTCGGTCGCCTGGCCGCGCGCGACGGTGCCCGGCGTTGACGAGATCAACGCCCTGCTCCGGACGGCCGTCGAGAAGAAGCAGGTCCCCATGGCCGTGGCGATGGTCGCGGATGCGAATGGAGTCATCTACGAACACGCCGAAGGCGCGGGCCTGCACGCGATCTTTCCGATCGCGTCGATGACGAAGCCGATCACCTCCACGGCGGTGCTGCAGCTCGTCGAGGCCGGCAAGGTCCGCCTCGACGAGCCGGCCAGGACCTACGTGCCCGAGATCGGGACCATCCAGGTGCTCGAGGGCGGCACGCTGCGTCCGCCGAAGAGCCCGGTGACGGTGCGCCACCTGCTGACGCACACGGCCGGCTTCGGCTACGAGTTCATGAACAAGACGCTGCTGGATCTCGTCGCGAAGAAGGAGTTGCCCAGCCTGATGACGGGCGATGGCGGTTTCCTGAAGGCACCGCTCCTCTTCGATCCGGGAACGCGATGGGAATACGGGACCAACACTGACTGGCTGGGCAGGCTGGTGGAACAGGTCAGTGGCCAGTCCCTGGAGGTCTACTTCCGCGAGCACATCTTCGCGCCGCTGGCCATGCCCGACACGTTCTTCGAGGTCCCCGCCGACAAACGGGAACGCCTGGTGACGCTCTACCAGCGCCAGCCCGATGGCAGCCTCCAGCCGCAGACGCAGCAGATGCCCAGGGCGTCCGGGTTCTTCTCGGGCGGCGGCGGGCTGCATTCGACGGCCTCGGACTATCTCCGGTTCGTCCGTGCGATCATGGCCGGCGGCCAGCTCGACGGCCGGCGGATCCTCTCCGCCGAGTCCGTGGCCATGGCAGGCCGCAATCAGATCGGCGAACTCGAGATCCGGCCGTTTCCCAGCCTGATCCCTCAACTCGCCACCGACGGCGCCACTCTGCCCGGCGCCCTCGACAAGTTCGGCCTCGGATTTGCGCTGAACACCACGGCCAACGGCACCGCGCGCGGCCGCGAGTCCCTGGCGTGGGCGGGCATCTTCAACACGTTCTTCTGGATCGATCGCGAGAAGCAGATCGGCGCTGTCCTCATGAGCCAGATGCTGCCAGGGCTCGATCCGGGCCCGAGGGGACTGCTCGAGGAGTTCGACCGTGCCGTCTACGCGTGGCAGTCCGCACGGAAATCGGCGGACTGACCTCGTCGCACGTGGCGCCTGGCCGATCACGCCGGCGGACGGCCGCGGCCTTCACGAAGATCGGTCAGAGAAGAGAAGACCCGACGCAGAGCACGCCCACGCGCGCCGCCGTCAGCGGCCTCGCAGCACGATCGCCGGATCGAGGCTCACGGCCCGCCGGGCAGGGACGCAGGCGGCGGCCAGCGACACCGCGGCGAGCCCCAGGCCGACACCCAGGATGATTGTTGGCTGGAGGGTGATCAGCCCGAAGAGCGCGCTGGACAGGAGCCGCCCGAGGACTACGGCCAGCAGCAGGCCGAGCGCCAGCCCGCAGCCCGTCAGCGCAAGGGCTTCGGTCACCGTCAGGCGCAGCACTTCCCGGCCCGTCGCCCCGAGCGCCATCCGCACGCCGAACTCGTGAATCCGCTGCGACACCGCGTACGCCATCACGCTGTAGATGCCCAGCAGCGAGAGCAGGAGGCCGATCCCGCCGCACACGGCCATCAACAGCGCCAGGTGCCCCAGGCCCGCTCCGCTCTCGGCCACCGCCTCGCGCAGCGTCCGGGCGTGAGTGACAGGCAGCAGCGGGTCGACGGATCTGATCGCCTCCCGAATCGACGCCGTCGTGGCGGCAGGATTGCCGTGTGTCCGGACGACGGCGTACACCAGGCCTCCTGGTGGCGCCTGACGCAGCGGCACGTAGACCGCCAGCGCATCCTCGCCGTCCCACCAGTTGAACATCCGCACGTCTCCGACGATGCCCACGATGTGGCGCCACTCCTCTCGCGTGTCGTCCAGGCGCAACCGTTTGCCGATGGGATCCTGCCCCGGCCAGAAGCGTTCGGCCAGCGAGGCGCTCACGATCGCAACCGGCTGCGTGCCTTCGCGATCGGCCGTCGTGAACGTGCGGCCTGCGACCACCGGAACCCGCAACGCTTCGAAGAAGTCGGTCGAGACCGTGCGGAACCCGCTGCGCGGTCGTCGCGCCAGGTCCGGTGCGGGATCGTGATCGACAACGAACGACATGGACGGGCTCCAGCCGGACGCCGGGAGGACGTTCGCAATCGCCGCTTGCCGGACCATCGGGCTCGCCTGCATGCGCGCAATGAGGGCCGCGACGAATTCCCTCCGAGGCCCGGGCTCCGCGTACTTCGGCTCGGGCAGCGGAACCTGGAATGTCAGCAACCCCTCCGCATCGAATCCGCCCGGGTCGGCCGTCAGGCGCCTGCCTCCCGCGACCGTGAGCCCGGCGGCGACGAGCAGGGCCAGCGCCAGCGCGATCTCGACGACGACCAGGACCTGCCTCCCACGCTGACGGCGGATGCCGCCCATGGCACGATCGCCGTCCTTGAGGGCGTCGTTGAAACCTGGCCGCGTGGCCGCGAGCGCCGGCACGAGACCGATCAGCAGCCCCACGACGATGGCCAGGAGCGGTATCGCCGCAGCCACACGGCCGTCGAGGCGCAGGTTGTCCCAGCCTTCGACGAATCTGGCGGTCTCCGGCGGGATGCTGACCCGCAGCGCGTCGAGGCCGATCGAGGCCAGCGGGACGGCCACCGCCGCTGCCAGCAATCCGAGCAGGACGGTCTCGACGACGAACTGCCTGACGATCCGCGCCCGGCTGGCGCCAAGGGCGGTCTTAATCGCCAGCTCGCGCTGCCGATCCATCGCGCGCGCGAGGAGAAGACCCGCCACGTTCGCGCACGCGACGAGCAGCACGAGCGCCGCCGCGGCCTGCAGAATCGCGACGAATGGCACGGTGGACCCTTCGCGGAACGCGGTCGCCAGCGAGCGCACGGACACGCCGCGGTCGCCGTTGGTGCGGGGGTGCTCCTGTGCCAGGCGGCGGCTGATCGTGTCCAGCTCCGCCTGCGCCGACGGCAGCGACTGTGCGCCGGCGAGCCTGCCGGCCACGGTGAGCGGCCGGCTCTCGCGATCGGTGGCCTGCGCCGGCGTGAGCGCCAGGGGCACCCACAGCTCGCAGCCGACCGGGAACGAAAAGCCCGGTGGGGCGACCCCAACGACGGTATGCGCGACGCCGTCCACTTCGATATCGGTGCCGACGACATGGCGGTCCCCGCCGAACCGCCGCTTCCACAGGCCGTCGCTGACCACGACGTGCCGATGGCGGCCCAGCCGTTCGTCGTCAGGAACGAACGTGCGGCCGAGCGCGGGGACAATGCCGAGCAGATCGAAGAAGCCGGACGTGACCCTGAACCCCTGCACGCGTTCCGGTTCGCCGCGCCCGGTCAGCGTCGCATCGAGCCACGCCCAGGCCTCGATCTGCTCGAGGCTGCGCGCCTGTGCGCGCCAGTCGAGGAAGTTGGCCTGCGAGACCGTCTCGCGCTCCGATCCTCCCCGCACCGTCTCCCACAACACCACGAGCCGGTCCGCGTCCTGGAACTGGAACGGCCGGAACAGCATGGCATCCATCATGCCCAGCACCGTGGCGTTGATGCCCAGGCCGAGTGCCAGCGTGACAGCGGTGACGAGCGACACGCCCGGCTGCTGCCGGAGCGTGCGGAAAGCCAGCTTCAGATCGGAGCGCAGGCCCGACATGAGGGTCTCCTGTCTGATGTCGTCGGTGGAGGGGGCGGCCGCGCGTGATCGCCGCGCGTACCGACCGAGGCGCCGCAACGTGAACCGGACAGCGAGGCGGAGCGCCTCGATGCAGTACCAGACACGCAGTCGCAACCCGGCCGCACGTGCGGCACGCGCCACGTACTCCTCATGCAGGTCGCCCAGGACCGCATCGCGCAGGTCCGAATCGGAAAACGCGAGGGCGAGCAGGCGCTCCGCGGCACGGGGAGGCGTGAGAGGCGTGGTCACGGCAGCCGGCCCAGGATCGCCTCCAGCCCGTGGGAGAGGCCGCGCAGGGCGTCGGCGGACGTGCGCAGGGCGCTGAGACCGCGCGCGGTCACGGTGTAGTAGCGGCGCGCGCGCCCGCCCCGCTCGGGGGTCGGATCGCCGAGCCTGGAGCGCAGGTACCCCTTCGACTCGAGCCGGTCGAGCGACGTGTAGAGCGCCCCGCGGGCAATCCGGCGTCCTGCCCTCTCAGCGAGCTCCTCCCGGATGGGCACGGCGTAGGCGCCGTCGCCGAGGCGGAGCACGGCGAGCAGGACCATCTGCTCGAGGTCGCCGAGGAAGATGGATGGGCGCGCCACGATTTGGCCTTCATTGTAGGCAATACGACGCGATGCCGCAAATCGTTCCGCGGATCAGAAGACGGATGCGGCGGACCACGAGAGAAACCTGGGGGCTTCGCCCCGCCGGCCCCCCCACCCCACCCCAGCGCGCGAAGAACGCGCGCCGGGGGCGCAGGCGTACGCCCTCGTCCAGCCGTTACGGCACGCGCCGGAACAGTGCCTCGTAAATGACCGGCACCTTGCCCGTCCGCAGAGTCCCGGGTCTGGGAAGGTTGTGTTCCTGGAGGGGCGCCGCCGTATCGGGCGCAAACCCAGCCGCGTGCATCTCGAGCCCCAGCTGTTCGGCGGTCAGGAACACCTGCGGCTCCCCGGAGAACTCCGTGAACACGAAAGGTTCGCCCCCCACCGGCTGCACGTGCGGCGGCAGCGTGTTGCGCGAGAACGTGAAGACGAACAGCGCGGCGCCGGGCCGGGCGACCCGGGCTGCCTCCCGCACCGCGGCGCGGAACTCGGCGGCGGAGCGGGCGAGATTCCAGATCCCGTGGGCCACGACGAAGTCGACGCAGCGATCCGCCACCGGCAGAGCGTCCATGCGGGCGAGCGCCAGTCGCACGCATCCCGAGAGCTGTTCCACGCGGGTACGAGCGGCGGCTGCCCGCAGCATCGGCATGGACAGATCCAGACCCAGGACCTCCCACCCAAGCTGGGCGATCGGAACGGCGTTCCGTCCGGCTCCGCACCCGATATCGAGCAGTCGACCGCCGCCCGCGGGCATCGCCTGCGCGGCGAACTGGATCAGCGTCGCGTTCGGCGGAGACTGCGAGAAGCCCGCGACCGTGTCCGCTGCGCTCCAGCGCGAGCCGGCGGAGGGATCGTCGGACACGGTCATCCCCCGCCATCGCCGACGCGCGAATCCGCATTCATCCGCGTCCCGTGATCCTGATCCCGGTAATCACCGCTACTCACCTGCGTTCCTCGATACATGCACGGGCCGACGGCAACCACGATGGAACGATGCGACGATGAGACGATGCCCTGAGGGAACAACGCATCGTGGCTAGGTCCCATCGCCAGCATCGTGATGACCGCCGGTTCGTGCACGTGCGAACTCACGTGTGAATTCCGCAACGATCACCAGCCGCGGGTTCCGATCCATCCGCGTGACTCCGTGTTCATCCGCCTCCCGTGACTTTCCACTCGACAATCCGCGCAGACCCGCGCTCAGTGCATCTCGACCGCGCACGTGCCGAGCCCGCCGCGGTAGTAGTTGAACCGGACGTCCGGGTGCTCGGCCAGCAGCGACATCGGCACGGCGGTATCGACGATCCGGCGGGACACCATCAGCGCGGTGAGGCGCTGGCCGAAGGGATTGTCGTGGCTGCCGGCGTGCCAGATCGACACCGCCTCCGCTTTCCAGGTCTCCAGCGGTCCGACGGTGATCGCCCGGGTCGGAACCATCGAGATGTTGCCGCCGCCGCTCGTCCGTGCATTCTGGGCGATGGTCAGCGGATGCAGATCCACGACTCGTGTGGCGAGCGCGCGATACTCCGCGGCCGGCGGCGGGGCATCCTTGTAGCGTCCGGTGCGCGGCGGCGGATCGTTGAAGGCCCAGTGCTTGACGTCGCCCTGGCCACCCTGCATCACGGCACAGCGGACACCGGCGGCCCAGCTCGCCCGGTAGGCGCGCGTATCGGCCGCCGGGAAGTGCAGGTGCGCGTCCGGCATGCGCAGCTTCCGATCGATGCGGCTGAAGCACAGCTCGAGATCCGCGCGCCGGAAGCTCAGCGGGTGCGTGATCGGCACTTCCCGGCCGGTGGCGGCGTCGAACCACTCGTCCATTCCCCAGAAGTGGCCGGACCGCACGTCGACTCCGAGCGCGTTGACGATCCGGGCGACGAGCGGCAGCTGCTCGGTCGGACCAATCGGGCCGCAGAGGCCGACGGGCGCGTCGGGCGTGCTCTGGCGCCACGCCTGGACGTACTCGAGGGCCTCGGCGAGATAGAAGTCCTCGAGCGTGTCGTAGAAGACCACGCGGAAGCCGGGTCGCGACAGCCGGGCGAGATCGCGGGGCGTGAGGCGCGCCGCCTCTTCGATCAGGTCCGGGTCGAGCGTCGTATAGTCCCACCAGCCGGGGGCGATCGCGCTGAGCCTACGAGCCACTGGCGCCCTCCCCGTCTGCCGCGTTCAACCTGCTCTCGTACGCGCGGCTCACGAGGTAGTGCCGCCCCAGCGCATCGCGCAGGGGATCGGCGCCCGGCTCGCAGAAGCCGAAGTGGAGGTGGCGCCGCCAGCCCTCGGCGTGCCGGTAGCGGCCGGACAGCTTCCCCACGCTCCGGCTGAAATCCTCCATCGTCCGCACGTAATCGTCCATGCCCTGGGTGACATCGAGGAACCGGCGCTGGCTCGTGTGACACTCGAGGGCCGCGCGCTTGCGATCGTGCACGCTCGTGGTGTCCACGAACGCGCCGGGGCGGACCACCCGGCGAAGCCCGTCGCGGAGCCCGTGTGGGCTCGCATGGTAGATCGTGACGGCTCCGGGTGAGGGCGCCCGGCGCGGAATCGTGCGGTAACCCGGCAGCTCGCGGGCGAACGCGGCCGTGACCGCCAGGCGCGACGTGGTCATGTGGTCCTCCATGTAGTCCCGGACCGCATGCGTCAGGATCACGGACGGACCCGCGTCCCGGATGACCGCGGCGAAGCGCCGGAGCGTGCGATCGTCGTAGAAGATCTGCAGGTCGTCGCAGATCGGGGGGTGCCACGTGGCGCCCAGCACGCGGGCGGCGGCCCTGGCTTCCGCGCGCCGGACGCGCGCCGTCTCGGCCGGGGGCGACGTCAGGCTGCCGAGATTGCCGCTGGAGACGTTGAAGTAGTGCAGCTCCCAGCCGGCTTCCTTGAGCAGCAGCAGGGTCCCGGCCATGACGAACTCGATGTCGTCCGGGTGCGCGCCGATCGCGAGGGCTCGCGGCATGCGCGTCCGACCTCAGTCGAGGGGCACGTCCGCCATCCGAACCGGCCGCCGCCCGGCGGCGGACCGATCGGCCGCCTCGAGGACGTGGTGCGTGCGGAAAGCGTCGGCGAAGCTCGTGAGCGGCATGTCCCGGCCGGCCTCGAGCGCGTCGAAGAAGGCCTGGAACTGTGTCTGGTATGGGTGATCGCCGACGTCGCCGCTGTCGAGCGTCTTCATCGACAGACGGCTCCAGGCGTGGCGGTCGAGCCCCGCGATCTTCTGCGAGTGGAACCGGTCGTCGAGCAGGCTGCCTTCGCTGCCGACGAGGTGCGTGTGAAAGTAGTAGGGCTGCAGGCAGTCCACGACGGCGGCGCACTTCCCGATGCTGCCGTTCGCGAACCGCAGGATGGTGGTCGATGTGGTCGGGTACTCGTACGCGGCGAACACCGGATTCTCGCTCTGGCTCGCGTAGCTCGCCACCTCCTCCACCTCGGCGCCCATGCAGAGCAGCAGGGCGTCGAGCGCGTGGCACCCGGCCGTCAGCAGCGCACTGCCGCCGCGCGCGCGCGTGACGTTCCAGCGGTACTGACCGTACCACGGGCCGATCCCGTGGTAGTAGTCGACTTCTCCGTAATGCAGCCGGCCGAGCAGCCCGGCATCGATCACCGCCTTCGTGGCGACGAACTGGGACGAGAACCGGCATTCGAAGCAGACGCAGGTCTTCACGCCCGTCTCCCCGACCGCGCGCCTCATCGCGAGCACGTCCGGCCACTCGATGGCCAGCGGCTTCTCCACGATCACGTGCCTGCCCGCGCGTGCCGCACGCACGAACTGCTCCGCATGCCGATCGGGGTAGCCGGTGATGTCGACGACCTCGATATCCGGAGCCCGGAGCATCTCGTCGACGTTTGAATAGACCCGGATCGGCGTGCTGTGGCGCTCGCTGAGCTCGCGGGCGTCGAGCGCCCGCTCCGAGCACACCGCGACCACACGCCCCTGCTTCGTGGCGTTGATGGCGGCGATGTGCGCCGTCGCCGCCCAGCTGTATCCGATGATCCCGACGTTGAAGGTCTGCATCACGGCCGTCCCGGTGAATGGGGGTGATTATCGCCTGCGCGTCCGATATCACGCCGAGAGTCAGGCGGCGCCGGGGCAACGCACGCACGTCGCGCGTCCGCATACCCGACGCGGGCGCCACCTCGTCCACGTTCGCGCTTCCGGTCCTCGCCAGGTGCATGGCACGTTCGACCCGGAGACCCTGGATACGCCAGCGGAGAATACACCGGCGGCAGCGCCGGCGTGTCGCTGTCGGCGTCTGCGCGGTCCGCCACCCGCTCCACATCGTCGCTTCGGATGCCTTCGCGGCGGAAAAGCTCGCTCACATGCGCCTGGTGGGCGACAGACTGCAGGTCGTGCGCAGCGACGGGGCGGAACGACCGCCGGGTTCACGCGCGGCATGATCGAAGGTGATCGCGTCGGAGACCGGCGCCTTTCCGGACCGACCAGCTCGACAACCGGGACCAGATTGCCGCGTATCATGCCGTGGCAGAAGAAATTCGGGCCGAGAACGGCGGCGGACCGACGTGCTCGTGCTCCTCCAGAGCGTCGGCACCGCAGCCTCGCGGCGGGGACGGCAGCCAGAGCCTCCACGGTCGCAGCGGGTGCATCGCCATCGTGGCCGTGGAGCCCGGCCGAGTCAGCCGTGCTGTCCGGCGGGAGCCGGGTCCTCACGGAATCGACGGCGTCGGCGCCGGGTTCGTGGTCGCGCTCTGGCAGAACGGACTGGCCGATCGGATCGAGCGGGTCTCCACCGTCGAGGCCCGGCCATGGCCCTGCGGCTGGCTCGCGAGGAAGGACTGTTCGCCGGAACGTCTACAGGAGGAAACGTCGCCGGGGCGCTGCGCGTGGCCGAGGAGCTGGGCCCGGATGTCACCGTGGTGACGTTTGATGCGCGATACCGGGATGAAGTATCTCGGCAGGTCAGAGCCGGGCTCGACGGCCTGACTGTGATCGCGGCCGGTGCCTCGCGCTCGCGCGTGAAGGACTGCATGACTGAAGGAGATCCAGATGCCGGTGAGAGTCGTGAAGCTGGGGTCACCGCGCCACCCGGCTGAGGGTCTGCGGCTCGGCACCGTGCGCCGCCCGCCGCGCGGCGTGCCGAAGGCGAGGTTCTCGGCGCTGGACTATTACGATGTGTGGCTCCCGCAGCTGGCGCCCAGCGAGGCGCTCGTGTCGCTCGGCCGCTCGGCACACGACGAGCGGTCCTGGAAGGCGTTCGCGCAGAAGTATCGGAAGGAGATGAACGAGCCGGCTGCGGCGCGGCTCCTCGATCTGCTGGCGGCGCTCTCGCACCAGACCAGCTTCTCGGTCGGCTGCTACTGCGAGCGCGAGGACCGTTGCCATCGGTCGCTCCTCAGGGAGCTGCTGGCCAGGCGCGGCGCGGTGTTCTCATGAGCGCCCGTAGCGGAGCAGCCTGGTTCAGGGTTCCTGGTTCAGGGAAGAAGGGCCTCGGCTCGCGGACGCGCGGCGGTCGATCAGAGACGTGGCGCGCACGAGGGAACAATGGGTTGTATCGTTCGGTATTCCGTGTTATTCCCTGTTGTTCCGTGGCGGGATCCATCACTCTCCTGTGCCTGACGGTCGCGACGGCAGGACCCGCGCTCGGGGCGACCGGCTGACGGACCGCGAGATCGCGGCACTGGTCGCGCGCATCGAGCAGGGGCGCGATCGCTTCGATGACGCACTGGACGACAGGCTGAAGCAGGCCGTGCTGCGCGAGCCCTGGGGTGAAGTGAACGTCGCCGACTTCCTCGACGATTTCCAGGAGAGCATCGATCGCATGGAGGAGCGGTTGAAGCCCGGGTACGCAGCCAGTGCCGAGGCCGCCGCGCTCCTGCGACAGGCCTCGGCCATCGATGGCTTTTTTCGTCGCCAGCCGCCCGGCATCAGGGGCGAAAGCGAATGGAACCGGCTGGCGAGGGATCTCACGGCGCTGGCTGCCGCCTACGGCTCCGAGTTCCCGCTGCCCGAGAACGTCGTCGTGCGGCGGGCCAGCGACGGTGAAGTCGCCAGTACCACCGAAACCATCGGCCGCGCCGCCGAGCGCGTGAAGAAATCGCTCGAGCGCGAGCTGAAGGCGGACGTCACCATCGACAAATCGAAGCGAGACGCGATCGTGGGACAGGCCGAACGCCTGGAGAAGGATGCGAAGCTGTTGCGGAGCCGCCTGAAGGACAGCAGGCCCAGCTCCGCCGAAGCGGAGCAGCTTCTGGCGCACGCCGCGGCGCTGCAGGCCACCCTCGCCGGCCATCGAGTCCCCGTCTCACTCAATGCGTGGACGCCGCTCGCGACGGCCGCCCGGGATCTGGCGGCGGCCTACCGCATGCCCTGGCCTCCAGCCCGCTGAACGTCAGCCGCGGCAGACTCTGACCGCGAAATGCCGCCGCGCGGGACTCGTGTGAATCAACAGCCTGCCGAGCTGCCGTTGCCTCGACCGGCCCAGGCATTGCAGAAGTTTGCGCGTTGCGGGCCGGGACCTCGCGAGGCAACGTGAGCGGACGGAGAGCTCATCCACCAGTCGTCGTCATCACCGGGGCTTCCGCAGGCGTCGGCCGGGCCGTCGCACGACGATTTGCCGCGGATCGCGCGTCCGTGGCGCTGCTGGCGCGAGGGCGCGACCGGCTCGAAGCCGCGCGGCGTGAGGTCGAGTCGGCTGGGGGCCGGGCGGTCGTCATTCCAACCGATGTCGCGAACTGGGAAAGTGTGGACCGCGCGGCCGCCATCGCCGAGGACGAGTTCGGCCCCATCGATATCTGGATCAACAACGCGATGGCCTCGGTGTTCTCGCCGGTGCGCGAGATGAAGCCCGAGGAGTACCGGCGCGTCACCGAGGTGACGTATCTCGGCGTGGTGCACGGGACGCTCGCCGCCCTGCACCGCATGCTGCCGCGCAATGCCGGAACCATCGTGCAGGTCGGATCCACGCTCGCGTATCGAGGAATCCCACTGCAGTCCGCCTACTGTGCCGCCAAGCACGCGGTGCAGGGATTCATGGATTCGTTGCGGGCCGAGCTGCTGCACGGTGGCAGCGCGGTCCACGTCACGAGCGTGCACCTCCCGGCCCTCAACACGCCGCAGTTCGGCTGGGTCAGGAGCCGGTTGCCCAAGAAGGCCCAGCCCGTGCCCCCGATCTTCCAGCCCGAAGTCGCAGCGGAGGCAATCCACTGGGCGGCTTCTCACCGGCGGCGCGAGCTGTGGGTCGGCGTCCCGACCGCCGTAGCCATCGTCGCCAACCGTTTCGCGCCCGCGCTGCTCGACTGGTATCTGGCGAAGACCGCGTTCGACGCCCAGCAGACCGACGAGCCGGAGGACCCTCACCGGCCGCACAACCTCTGGTCCCCGGTGGCGGGCGACCCCGGGGCGCGCGGGGAGTTCAGCGAGCGGGCGCACGAGTTCAGCCTGCAGGCCTGGGCCGCCAGGCATCGCGGTCTCTGGATCTCGGCGGCGGCCCTCGGTGCGATTCTGGGGGTCTCACGCGCGCTGCGCCACCATGCTCGTCCGGCGCGCTGAGGCGTGATGGCCCCACGGGTGCCCCCTGGACTGCTGAACGTCGACCCCGATGTCGAGACGGCGCGTACGTGGCGCCGGGAGCCGGAGTGAAGGGCTCGGCGCCACTGTCAGTCGCCCTCGAGCGAGGAGGATGCGTGGTGATTGGCCTGACTCGGGAGGATCGCCGGCGCAGTCTCCCTTCACTCCGGTGACGACGGGGTTTGCAAGGTGAAGGCCGGGCGTGTGCCACCCGGACGCGGCCGTGTCCGAACGACGGACGCGGGAGGCCTTCCTTCTTTTCAGCGGCGCTGCTGACGTGATGTCGAAAGTCCCTCGATATGCCGTCAGAGCGTCATTCAGCCCGGCACGAACGGCAGACCCGCAGCCCTTATGCAAAGCACAGACGCCCCGCGCTACCACGACTGTGGCTGCCGGGCACCATCACCTCGGCGCACGGCTTGCACCGGCGTGAGACATGCCCGGAGCGCACGCCGAGTCGCGCGCACGGCCGTGCCGGCTCCCGGAATCCGGGCCGAGCACTTTTCACGGAAAGGAGATCGCGAGATGAACCGCTCGGACGTGCTGCGACTGAGTGCTGTCCTGATGATTATCGTGGCAGCCACCGCGTGCCGGCGCGATCAGCCGGAGGCGAACGCGCCGGCAGGGTCCGCTCCGGCCGTGACTTCCGAGGCGAGAACCGACGAGAACCTCACCACCGCCGTGCAGGCGAGGTATTACACGGACGACACCATTCGAGCCCGACAGATTGACGTGTCAGCCGAAAACGGCGTGATCACGCTGCGCGGGACCGTGCCCAGTGAAGCGGCGAAGCAGCAGGCGGTCGACCTGGCGCAGCAGGTGGAGGGCGTCGCACGCGTGGAGGATGAGCTGGTCGTGCAGACCCCGTCGGGCGAGGGGCAGACCGCCAGCGGTCCCCAGCCGGCAGCAGGTGCAGGTGCGACCGGGACGACCGGAGAGAACGGCGATTCGGACGCAGACGCCGGCGCCATCACCGAGGCGAGCACCATCACGATGAACATCCGCTCGCGGTATTTCCGCGATCCGGACATCAAGCCGTGGACGATCGACGTGAGTACTACCGGCAACGGCGTCGTCACGCTGCAGGGCACGGTCGACAACGAGGGCAGCAAGGCCGAAGCGCTCCGCATCGCGCGGGAAGTCCCGGGCGTCGCGCGCGTGGAGGATCGCATCACGGTATCCCCGAACGCCCGGCCCGCGGGCGAGAAGCCAGGCCAGGCAGACGAAGGCGCGACGGGGACCGCGACGGCCGACGCCGCGAGTCCGCTTTCTGATGCGTGGCTGACCGCGAAGATCCAGGCCAGGTATTTCGTCGACTCGGACGTCAAGGCGCGCAATATCGACGTCGATACGAACGAGGGCACCGTCACGCTGCGGGGCACCGTCCAAACCGAGGCCGAACGCCGGCAAGCGCTCACGATCGCCCGCAACGTCGAAGGCGTGCGCAACGTCACCGACGAGTTGCGCGTGGAGGCTCCGAGCGACACAGCGGAGACGGCCGACGGCGGCCCGGCCGCTGCGGCCGAGCCGCTTCCCGACGTGAAGCCCATCCAGCGGCCGGATGCGTGGGTCACGATGAAGATCCAGTCCAAGTACTTCCTCGACACCGACGTGAAGGGCCGCGAGATCGACGTCGACACGCAGAACGGGGTCGTCACGCTGAAGGGCAGCGTCGAGACAGCCGGCCAGAGCCAGACGGCCGAACAGATCGCGCGCGAGACAGAGGGCGTGAAGAAGGTCGTCAACCAGCTGACTGTGAGCGGACCGACCGGCGGCTGACACGTACGCCGGGGCGCGGCCGCATGCGCCGCGCCTCGGCACGTCCCGCGGTCGACACGCGCGGGCGGGGAGGGCGCGATGTATCGCCTCAGCGATGTTATCGGGAAGAGCATTGTCTCAGCGGATACGGGCGACCGGCTGGGCAGCGTTTCGGACGCGCTGTTCGAGGATGGGGGCCGCAGCGTGGTTGCGCTCGTGGTCGGCGGCGGGCTGATCGCGAAAGAGCACCTGCTGCCGTTTGCGGAGGTCCAGGCGCTTGGCGCCGATGTGGTCCTGGCCCGGACCAATTCCGGCATCTTGGGCCCGGAGGAGTGGCGGGAGCGCGGCGTCGTCACCACGCGCCTGACCGGCCTGCAGGAGAAGCCGGTGGTCACGGCAGGCGGCCATCAGCTGGGATCGGTGAGCGACCTCTTCGTCAACGAGCAGACGGGAACACTCGATGGCCTCGAAGTGAGCGCGCCTGCGATGGCAGGCCTGCGCACGAAGCGCTCGATCCTGCCCGCCTCCGATCAGATGCGCCTCGGCTCCGACGTCGTGGTCGTGCCCGACTCGGCCGCCGATCACGAACCATGACGCCTCGATCTGACCGTCCGAGCCCCCAGCCGCCGCCGGGACCGGCGCCGTCTCCCTCCCCAGAGCCGACGCCCCAGCCTCCCCCTTCGAATCCGATCCCGCGGCCGCCGCAGCCCGCGGCGCAGGTAGTCCCATCACGTGCCGGCCGCCCCCGCCGACGGGGGAGCTGTCAGCTGATCGAGCCGGCACGGCGGTGTGGAGGAAAACTTGCAGTGAGCAGCGGCAGAATCATCTCCCTTCACCGAACCTCCCGGGCGGCCACGATCGCGTGCCGCGAATCCCGAGGTGCGGGCCGGAGCTCCTGCGAGCACGTATGGCGCGACTGCGAGCGAGAACGGAACAGGGACGCACCCGCGTCACCATGACGGGGAAGTTGACCAGTCGGGATCTCGGCCGGCTCGAACGGTTGTGCGGCCCGGCCCTCGAGCAGGAGAGCGTCCCGCTGACGCTGCGGCTGACGCGGGCCAGCACTATAGACGGCCCGGCTCGCGCATATCTGGCGCGGCTCGTGGCGCGGGGTGCCGTCCTGCTGATGGACTGATGTGGACCGCACATCCGGACCACAGAGTGGCCCGCGCCCGCTGTTAGCGGGCCAATCACACCTGTCGCGGGCCAATCACGCTCTGATGCCGCCCGCCGCGCTCGTCCACGCCTTCATCAGCGGGATGTCGAAACGTGCGTCCTGCGCACGGGAACTGCTTTTGCCCCCCGGCTGGCCGGCATGCTCGAGGGTCCGCCGTTGCCGGACGGGAAGGAGACGGCGCGGCTGACGACATCACGTCACTGTGACCACATCGCGCCAGCGGAGTCGCACCGTCGCACGGCGGCCGGGGCTCTTGTCGCGGTTTCCTGCAGGACGGACCGCGTTCTTCTGGCTCGCCCGGTTGTGCGTCTCGCCGGGCGCCTCGGCGCCACGTGCTCGATCCGGCGCGTGGACCGGCGGCCGGGACACTCGGGCGAGCCCGGGGAGTTCACGCGCGCCGCTGCCGAACGCGGCATCTGCGTGTGCATACCTCGTCGTGCTCTCGGAATCCGCGCGGCCTGACCCCTGGCACGCGCGGTGGATCGACGGACACCGGGCCCGGTCGCGGCCACCGGCCAGGAGGTCTACCTGTTGGGCAGACATGGCCACTCGCGAGCGCAGAACCGACTCCTCGAAGGCGTCCCGCAGCCGCAGTACCAGCGGCTAGTGCCGCACCTCGAGACGAAGAGCGTCGCGCCCGGGCAGGTCCTGCACCGCGCTGGACAGCCGGTTCACCGGGTCTACTTCCCTTCCGGCGGCGTCTTCTCGGTCACCCGCACACTGCCTGACGGCACGATGGTCGAGGCTGCCATCGTCGGCCGCGAGGGGATTCTCGGCATCGAGGCGTGTTTCGGGGCTGACGTGCCGGCCCTCGGCGACGCCCTGCTCCAGATTGCGGACGGCCAGCTGACCAGCCTGCCGACCGACGTGTTTCGACGTGAGCTCGTGACGGCTGAGGCCCTGCAGGGCGTGGTCTGGCGGTACCTGCACGCGTTCCTCGGGACCGTCATGCAATGTGCCGCCTGCAATGCGCTGCACGGGGTGCAGCGACGCTGCGCACGATGGCTGCTGATGGCACACGACCGGATGCCCGGGGGGCAGTTCCGCCTCAGTCACGAGATGCTGGCCGCCGTGCTGGGCGTCACCCGCCCGACCGTCACGCTGGCGGCATCGAAGCTCCAGGAAGCCGGCCTCATCACGTACGTACACGGGCAGGTGCGGATTCTCGATCGCCGGCGGCTCGAAGCCGTTACCTGCGTCTGCTACTTCCTGATCCGGCGGCTGTTCGAACCCACCTGGCCATCTCGCTCGAAGGCGTAAGGGGAAACCCCGAGTCCGTTCGGAACGCGACAGACCTGCCGGCCTGCGGCCCGTTATGCTCGACAGGTACCCAATAGTGGGAACTCAAAACACATTGGGCGAGGGGGGTTCATGTCGGCACCGAAGTCACTGCTCACGCGGATCCGGGGCGAGTACCGCGAGATGCCCGGGCTGCGGCTGACCGTGGCGCAGGCGCGCCGATTGTGGCAGCTCGACAGCGCCACCTGCCAGACCGCGCTCGACACCCTCGTGGCGGAAGGCTTCCTGACGCGAACCGGGGAAGGCGCGTTCATGGCAGCCGACGGCAGCGGTGCCGCGCGCAACAGGCTCGCGCCGCTCGCGCTGCGCAGGGGTGCGTGATGGCGACCATCCATGCGCTCCGGCGGCCTGCGGGACGTCAACAGTCGGTACTGCTCGTCGACGACTTCGCCGATGCGCGCCAGATGTACGCCGAATACCTGCGGCGGAGCGAGTTCCGCCCGATCGAGGCCGGCCACACCGTCGAGGCGCTGGCTCGCGTGCACGAGGCCGATCTGATCGTCACCGGCATCCGGGTCCGAGGCCCGTTCGACGGGCTGGAGCTGGTCCGGCGCGTCAGGGCGGAAGACGGCCCGCGGCGCACGCCCATCATCGTGCTGTCGGCGGACGCGCTCGAGCCGGCGCCCAGCCTGGCCCGCAAGGCCGGCTGCGACGTCTTCCTGACCAAGCCGTGTCTCCCTGGCGTGCTCGTGCAGCAGATCCGCGCGCTGCTGGCGTGGGCCGCCCCCGCGCGGGCGGCCTCCAGCGCCGGGACGGACGGGAGGTCGCGCTGACCTCCCGTCATCACTGGCCGCGACGTTCGTGGTGGCTCTACTTCCTCACGTCGGTCGCGTAGACGTAGACCTCACCCGGGCCCTTCGAGTCCCCCGCAGCGCCACGCAGACGCTTCTTCATTTCCCGCGGGAGCTGGAGGATCACGCCGTCGACCGAGATGGAGTCTCCGGCCTGCACGCTCGTCTTGTCCGGATGCGCGGGCAGCACGAAGATCATCCCGTTCGGCGCTCTGGTGAAGAACCCGCCGCCCTTCGCCACTTCATCGACCTTGAGTCCGGTCAGACTGACTCTGCGTCCGACGAACTCGTCGCGCCCCTGAGCGATCGCGTTCAGGTCAGTGAGGGGTGCGGCGCTGCCGCCGGTCGTGCCCACCGGCTTGTCCGGCGCGGAGTCGATCTCGATGAGCATGGCGGTGTTGTTGGTCCCACCGACCACGCGGGAGGCGACGATGACCGGCCGCTTCGCGAATTCCAGTTCGATTTCCGGATCCAGCCCGATCCAGCCCCACTCGCGCTCGACATCGGAGCGCACGAACGACTTCACGGTTCCCGTCACCGTCACCCGATCGTCCTCCCGGACGAGCGCGGCGAGCGAGGTGGGCACGTAGACGAGGATCTCCCCCTCGAGGTCGCCCCAGCGGGGCTCGTCGATCGTGAACATGCGTGGCCCGAGCACGTCCTCGATCTCGGCATCGACGCTGACGGTCTTGCCGATGTACTGCCGGGCGTTGTCCTCGAGCTGATCGACCCTGACAGCCGTGCCCTGCTGGTCTGCCTCGATCATGGGCGCACCGGCCTCCGGTCTGCCGGCGGGCGGCTGCGGGGCCGCGACCTTGGCGGTAGCTCGCCGCGTGGTCTGCCACTCGTCCCACTCCTTGAGCGTCGCGGCATCTCCCTTCCACTCAGCCCGCTTGCCTGAGCCGTCGTAGGTGTGCAGGGTGCCTTTCTCCATGTCGCTCCCCGGGACATCGACCGAGAGCACAAGCGTCTTGGTGCGCTCCGCGATCTGCCGGGCCTGCTCCTCCGGGTAGATGAACTGGTGCCCGTACAGGGATCCCGGGAAGAACCACCCGCTGACGGCCGGCGGCGAGCCCGCCTCGGTGGGTTTGAGCTTCACCACCACGTCGCCCTTTGCTTCGGCGCGTTTCATCGGCACGGCCTGCGCGATGGCCAGCACCTTGGACTGGTCCTCCGTCGTGATCTGTACGACGTTGCGGTTCGCGCTGGTGTCCATCAACTCGAAGACGTACGTGCCAGGCTGCAGGGTCGCACCGGGCACCATCACGGGTTCGGAGAACTTCATGATGGTCCTGTCATTCCACTGGTCCGCGCTCGCGCTGCCCCCGGCGGCGAGGAAAGCCGCCGCGGACAGGACGCCGAGACGGAACAGAAACGGTCGAGACACTCGTCACCTCCTGTGTTGCATGTTGTCGCGCTGTGTCGCTACGTTGCGGCACGCTCGTTGTGACCACAGCTGCGGCGCTGCACTCATTCGGCAGCGCCGCCCGACGGAGGAATCCGTGCAATAGGCTCTCCGGAAGACGCAGCCCGACGCTGCCCAGCGTCGCCAGGATTGCGCAACCGACGGGGTCGACGACATCTCGAGACCGGCTGGCGCTATTTCGCGCTTTCGGGGAACGTGCGCGGGGACGTAGCGGCCTGGCTGGCGCGTCCGTTGCCTGCTCCGACCCATCTGTAATACACTTTGAACTCAAAGGAGTTCACACCATGTCACGCCTGATGCCCGGACCACTCGTGCTCGTGCTCGTGGCCTCGGCGGCCGCTGCGCCCGTGCTGACGGCGCCCGAGAGCTCCACGAAACCGGCAAACGAGCTCGTGGCGTTGATGAAAGCCAGGCAGCTCGATGCGGTGGCCGTCGAAGATCCTGCCGCGCCAGGCCGGTTCGTCGCGGCGATGCTGATCCCCGACGTGCAGCTGCTGGCGGTCGCCGGAAGCTCGACCGCCGCCGATTACCTGCGGGCGATGATGGCCCAGCGGAATTACGCCGAGGTCTACTCGATCCTGCACTCCGCCGTGGCGCCCGAGACCAAGCTGTTCTTCCAGGACATGGACTGCGACGGCCTGGGCGGCGCGGGCGGGGGGAGCGTCGACATCATGTACGAACGCGGCACGAGTCAGACCATCTTCAACGGCGACTGGAGAGGCCAGAAGCTCTCGAAGCAGGATTACGAGGAGAAGTTCCGGAGAGCCGATTCGGAGTACGGCCGGATGCTGACGCTGCTGGCCGATGCGTTGCGCGAATCGGCCGATCCAGGTTCAAGGTTCTGAAAGTTCAAGGTTCTCTAGGGACCCTTCGGTAGCCTGCTGCTACGCTCCAGCGTCGAGGAGCGCGAGTCCTGTCTCGGGATCCGTCCGCCGGCGCAGGTGCGCGGCGCTTTCGATGACGATGACCTCCAGCGTCGGCCGGACCGATGCCTCGAGCAGATGGCCGCCGCACGCGCTGCCGTCGCGGCGGCCCAGCACGACGTGCAGGTGCAGCGCCGGATTCCGCCCGCCGTCCTTGACGGCGATGTTCCCCGCCAGCGTCAGCACTTCCACCTGCTCGTCGATCCCGATGCGCTGATAGTCCTTCCTCTGCCAGTCGAAGTAACCCACCGTGGCCCGGCTGAACGCGCCGATGGCCGTGACCTGCGCGGCGGTAACTCCGTGATCTCCCGCGAAGCGTTCGAGCCCCGACACGGGCTCGTCGCCAGTCGAGAAGATCACGGCGAACGTGCGGAGTCCGTTCGCCTCATGGAGGAGCTTGACGTCCATCGTGTAGTAATTCCAGTCGACTCCTCCAGCGTGTGATGCAAACGGGCCACCACCCGGCGCCCGATTGCTCACGCGAAGGGCCGTATTCGGGCAGAGGGCTTGCTTCATGGGCCCCGGACGGGCTTGCAGCCGGCGCAGATCATGCCGTTTGACTTCTCCTCGCTCTCCGTGCTGGCCAACCTCGGCATCTTCGCCGCCGCCTGCATGGTGGTGTGGATTGCGGGGACCCGGCTGGCGACTTACGCCGACGCCATCAGCGGCCGCACCCGACTGAGCAAGGCGTTCCTCGGCCTGATTCTGCTGGGCGTGGCCACCTCCCTTCCTGAGATCGTCACGACGATCACCGGCGCGCTCCTCGACAACGCGCGGCTGGTGGCCGGCAACCTGTTCGGCGGCGTGGCGCTGCAGGTGGCCGTCCTGGCCATCGTCGACCTGATTGCCGTGCGCGGAGCGCTCACCTACTTCACACCGCAGCCGGCGCTGCTCTTCCAGGCCGTCATGCTGCTCCTTCTCCTGTCGATCGCGATCGCCGGCGCCGCCGCCGGCGACCCCGTCTCGCTGTTCGGCTTCGGACTGACTCCGCTGGTGCTGCTGGCCGGCTACGTCTTCACGGTGAGGCTGTCAAGGCCGGGCGACGATCATCTCCCGCGCTGGCGCGCCACGAACGCGCCCGACGAGGCGCAGGACAGTGCCGCGTCGCAGCGCGAGCGGAGCCGCGCCATGGACGAGGTGCCGACGTCCGGGCTGTACGCGCGGAGCGCGGTCGCGGCCCTGGCCATCCTGGTCGCCGGCTGGGCGCTCGCCCAGGCGGGCGACGCGCTGTCGAAGCAGACGGGGCTCAGCGCCAGCTTCGTGGGCGTAGCGCTCGTGGCGGCCAGCACCTCGCTGCCGGAACTGAGCACGGCGCTCGCCGCCGTGCGGCAGGGTAACCACCAGATGGCCGTGTCGAACATCCTGGGCACGAACTGCCTCGAAGTGGCGCTCTTCGTGCTCGCCGACGCGGCATACCGCGGGGGTCCCATCCTCGCGCAAACGGACGCGTCAGCGCTGTTCGCGGCGGCGACGGGCATGGTCGTGACGGCCATCTACCTCCTCGGCCTCCTGGAGCGCCGCGATCGAACCGTGCTGCGCATGGGCTACGACTCTGTCGCCGTGCTGGTCGCCTACGCCGTAGGCGTCACGGGCGTGTACCTCCTCGGGTGACCGATGAGTGATCTGGGCACACGAGAGCGGCGATGGAGGTGCGTGGCGCTTCTGCTGGCTGCCCAGGCGCTCGCAGGCGGCTGCGAGGGTATCCAGTCGGCGCTCGCGCCGGCCGGGCGCGAAGCCTCGCGCATCGCGGGGCTCTTCTGGTTGATGACGGTGGTGGCGCTGGTGGTCTGGATCGTCGTGATCGCCCTCGCGGTGTACTACGGAAGGGCGCGCCCGGGCCGCCGGAGCCGGATGCGCGACCGGCTGCTCATCGTGGGCGGCGGCGTGGTCGTCCCGGCCATCACGCTGACGATCCTGCTCGCCAGCAGCCTTGCCATGCTGCCCGCGGCGGTCGAGCGGGCGCCTGCCGGCAGCCTGCTCGTGGCCGTCACCGGCGAGCAGTGGTGGTGGCGCGTGCGCTACCTGCCGGGGGACGGCCGCGAGATCGTCCTCGCCAACGAGGTCCGCCTTCCGGCGGGCGAACCGGTGCAATTCCGGCTCGACAGCGACAACGTGATCCACTCGTTCTGGATTCCGGCGCTGGCCGGGAAGATGGACATGATTCCCGGCCGCACGACCCATCTCACGGTGCGTCCCACGGCCACCGGCGTGTTCCGCGGCGCCTGCGCGGAGTACTGCGGAACGTCTCACGCGCTGATGGCCTTCTATGTCGAGGTGATGGAGAAGACCGCGTTCGAGCGGTGGCTGGATGGCCAGGCCGCGCCGGCCGTGCCGATGCCAGCGGGTCCGGCCGCGCGCGGCCGCGAGCTCTTCGAAGCCACGGGATGCGGCGCGTGCCACACGATCCGCGGCACGCCCGCCGGCGGCCTGATCGGTCCCGACCTGACACACGTCGGCAGCCGGCTGAGCGTCGGCGCCGGCATCCTGCCCACCAGCCCGGACGAGTTTCGCCGCTGGATTGCGAGAACGGAGCACGTCAAGCCCGGGGTGCACATGCCGGCATTCGGCATGCTGCCGGACGCCGACCTCGACGCGCTCGCCGCGTATCTCGCTGCGCTGAAGTGACGGGACGCATGCCTGAGACGACGACCTCCGACAAGCAGCCGCTCGCCGCGCCGCCGCCGCTCGATGTGCGGCGGGGCCAGGAGGAACGGCTCCTGCGGGCATGGAAGACGCCGACGGGCTGGCGCTACTGGTCCGCCGTCAACAACTCGGAGGTCGGGCTGTGGTACACCGCCGCCACGTTCGTGTTCCTGCTCTTCGGCGGCGCGCTCGCGCTGCTGATGCGGCTGCAGCTCGCGACTCCCGGAAACGACCTGCTCTCGGCCGAGCTGTACAACCAGGCCTTCACGGTGCACGGCTCGGTCATGATGTTCCTCTTCGCGATCCCGGTATTCGAGGCGATCGCGGTGATGTTCCTGCCCCAGATGCTCGGCGCGCGCGATCTGCCGTTCCCCCGGCTGTCCGCGTTCGGGTTCTGGGCGTTCCTCATCGGCGGGCTGTTCCTGAGCGGGTCGATCTTCGTGGGCGCGGCGCCGCGCGGCGGCTGGTTCATGTATCCGCCCCTGACGTCCACCTATCAGCCGGGAATCGGCCCGGACATCTGGCTGCTGGGCTTCTCGTTCATCGAGGTGGCGGCGATCGCGGCCGCGGTCGAGATGATCGTCGGCACCCTGAAGTGCCGCCCGCCCGGCATGCGGCTGAACCTGATGCCCCTCTACGCCTGGTACATCCTGGTCGCCGCCGCCATGATCCTCTTCGCGTTCCCGCCGCTCATCGCCGGCAGCCTGCTGCTCGAGGTGGAACGCGCCTTCAAGTGGCCGTTCTTCGACCCCGCGGGCGGCGGCGACCCGCTGCTCTGGCAGCACCTCTTCTGGCTCTTCGGCCACCCCGAGGTGTACATCATCTTCCTGCCGTCGGTCGCGCTGATCGCGATGATCGTCCCGACGTTCGCGCGGACGCCGATCGTCGGCTACACGTGGGTCGTCCTCGCCGCCGTCGGCACGGGGTTCCTGAGCTTCGGCCTGTGGGTGCACCACATGTTCACGACCGGCCTGCCGGGCATCTCGCTCGGGCTGTTCTCGGCGGCCTCGGAGGCGATCGCCATTCCGACGGGCGTCCAGATCTTCTGTTTCATCGCCACGCTCGCCGCGGGCCGCATGACGAGGTCGGTCCCGATGCTCTTCACGTTCGGCAGCCTCGTCATCTTCGTCCTCGGCGGCCTCACCGGCGTCATGGTCGCCATCGTCCCCTTCGACTTCCAGGCGCACGACACGTTCTTCGTGGTCGGCCACTTCCACTACGTCCTGATCGGCGGCGCGCTGTTCCCGATCTTCGCCGGGTGCTACTACTTCTTCCCACTGATCAACGGGAAGGCGCTGTCGGAGCGGCTGGGCCGCATCGGTTTCTGGCTCGCGTTCGCCGGCTTCAACGTCGCGTTCCTCCCGATGCATCTTACTGGCCTCCGCGGGATGCCCAGGCGCGTCTTCACCTATCCCGACGACCTCGGGCTGAATGCGCTCAACATGACCTCCACGGTCGGCGCGTTCATCCTCGCAGCCGGCGTCGCCGTGATCTTCTGGGATCTCGTGCGGCCGAAGGGCGGGCAGCCTTACGCACGACGCAATCCGTGGGCGGCCGGCACGATCGAGTGGCTGCAGGAGATGCCGGGGAAGCCCTGGGGCATCCGTTCCATCCCGGAAATCGACTCACGGTATCCCCTCTGGGACCAGCCGAACTTCGAGCGCGACGTCGACGAGGGGCGGTTCTATCTGCCGGATGCCGAAGAGGAGAAACGCGAGACGATCGTCACCTCGGTCATCGACGCGACGCCCGAGGAATGCCTCCGCCTGCCGGGGCCCTCCTTCATCCCGCTGTACGCCGCGGTGGCCACCGGCGGGTTCTTCGTGTTCGGCACCTTTCACCTGTGGTGGCTCGCCTGTGCCAGTCTCGTCCTCGCGACCGCCATCATCATGTACTGGCTGTGGACCGGCACGGCGATCATCCCCGAGAAGCCGGAGAAGCACGTCGGGCTCGGATTGACGCTTCCGCTGTACCGCTCGGGACCGAACTCGGTCAGCTGGTGGGCGATGTGCATCACGATGCTGGCCGTGCTGACGGCCTTCATCTCGCTGGTGTTCGCCTATTTCTTCTTCTGGACCATTCACACCGACTTCCCGCCCGATCCCACGCCCGGCCCGGATCCGTTCTGGCCGGCGCTCGGCGGAGGGCTCGCCCTGGCGGCGTGGGCGCTCGTGATGCTGGCCCGCAGGCGGAACCGGGCGGACGACGCACGCAGCACTTATGCGGCGCTCGCCTCGGCGTCGCTGCTCGCGGGAACCAGCGGCGCCGCGCTGATCGCGGGTCCCTGGCTCGCGAACCTCGACCCGCAGCAGCACGTGTACCCGGCCACGGTGTGGCTGCTGCTGATCTGGTCCACCGGGCACCTGGCGCTCGGAATCCTCATGAACGCGTACTGCGTCGCGCGGAGGCTCGCCGGGCGGATGACCGCAGACCACGACATCGACCTCGCGAACGTCGGGTTGTACTGGCACTTCTGCACGCTCACCACGGTGATCACGGTCGCGGTGGTTGCGGGCTTCCCGCTGGTGGCCTGAGGGGACCGATGAACGGACTGGCTGAACGGCACGAGAGCATCTGGATGCTGACGCTGTCGCCCGGCATCTGGGCTGCGCATTTCCTGCTCTGCTACGTGACCGCCGCCGTCTGGTGCGCGAAGCAGCCGTCCGCTCTCGTGCCGCTCACGAGCGTCCGGACGGCCATTGGCGCGTACACCGCCATCGCGCTCGCGGCGATCGCCGTCGTCGGCTGGCTCGGCTACAGAGCGCACCGCCTCGAGGAGGACGCGCCGCCCCACGATGACGACACGCCCGAAGACCGGCATCGCTTCATGGGCTTTGCCACGCTGCTGCTCTCCGGCCTGAGTGCCCTCGCTGTCGTCTACGCCGCGCTGGTCGCGGTCTTCCTCGAGAGCTGCCAGTGATGCGCACGATGCCGCTGTGGCTCGGTTCGCTCGCGCTCGCCGCCGTCTGGCTCGGGCCGCTGCCGGCGCTGGCGCCGGGCCATTTCAGCGCACACATGACGATGCACATGGGCGTGGTCGCGATCGGGGCCCCGCTCCTGGCGTGCGGCCTGGCCTCGAGCCGCTTCGATCCGGTTGGCAGGCTGCCCGGAGTCTTCAGTGCAATCCCGGCGTCGATCGCCGAGCTCGTCGTGGTCTGGGCCTGGCACACGCCGGCGCTGCACCATCTGGCACGCCACACGACGGCGGGACTGTTGCTGGAACAAGGAACGTTCCTGGGTTCCGGCCTCCTGGTATGGCTGGCGGCGGTTGGTGGACGGCACGACCGCGATCGACACGCGTCCGGCGTGGTGGCGCTCTTGTTGACCTCCATGCACATGACACTGCTCGGTGCACTGATCGCGCTGGCGCCCCGGCCCCTGTATCACGGACCAGCCGACCCGCGGACCGCGCTCTGGGAGCAGCAGCTCGGCGGCGCCATCATGCTGCTCGTGGGGGGTGTCGTCTACCTGGCGGGGGGACTGTGGCTGTCGGCGCGCGTCCTGCGCGGTTCGGCCGCGCTCCGGGAGCCCGGGGTGCCATGATGCGGGGTCGACTCGGCGCCGCCCTCCGCGTCGCGCTCGTCCTGATCGCGCTCGCGCCCCGGTCGCGGGGTGCGACAACGAGCCTCGATCATGCCTCGCTGGCGGACCAGAGCGCCGGCCAGCAATGGGCGATGCGGAAGAAGGCGTGGCTCGCCGGCGGTGTGGCTACCGTCGTGCTGGCGGCCATCGCCGGAGCCATCGTCTTCGTGTCCGGCATTGTTCCTATCAAGGCCAGCAGCGGCCATTGGGCGATTACGGCGTGGCTGCTCGACGTGGCGAAGCAGCGATCGGTTTCCACGCACACGATTGGTACCCGGGTCCCGCCGCTCGAGGGCGCCGCGCTGGCAATGAAGGGCGCCGCGCACTTCGAATTCGGCTGCGCCCCGTGCCACGGCAGTCCCGTGCTGCAGCAGCCGACCATCGCGTCCCGGATGACCCCGACGCCGCCGGACCTCCGACAGGCCGGCTCCACGTTCGAACCGGCGGAACTCTTCTACATCGTGAAACACGGGATCAAGTTCACCGGCATGCCCGCGTGGCCCGCGCACACGCGCGACGATGAGGTCTGGGCGATGGTCGCGTTCCTCCGTCGGTTGCCCTCGCTCGACGCGCGGGGCTACGTGGAGCTGGCCGCGCCGCACGACGCGGCAGACATGCCGGACCCGCTGGAGTCGCTCACGCCTCCGCGATCGGTGCCCGACGCAATCCGGGAGAGCTGCGCCCGCTGCCACGGCGCGGACGGACTCGGCCGCGGTACGGGAGCGTTTCCCAAGCTCGCCGGCCAGCGGCCGGCGTATCTGCTGGCCAGCCTCGAGGCATACGCGCGCGGCCAGCGTCACAGCGGCATCATGCAGCCGGCGGCGGCGCCGCTCGACCGCGATGAGATGCGGCAGATCGCGGAGTACTACTCGGGCCTCGATGGCGGAGGCTCGGCGCTCGGATCGCTCCACGCCGAGACGCGAGCCGATACCGGCGCGGAGGATCTCGGCCGGCGTATCGCAACCCGGGGATTGCCGGACCAGCTCATCCCCCCCTGCATCGAGTGCCACGGACCAGGCGAGCAGCCGCGAAACCCGCATTATCCCCGCCTCGCCGGCCAGTACGCCGAGTACCTGGAGCTCCAGCTGAGGCTCTTCAAGGCCGGGCAGCGCGGGGGCACGTCCTACGCGTCCATCATGCACAAGGTCGCCAGCCGGCTCTCCGAGGATCAGATGCAGGCTGTCGCGAGCTATCTCGCCTCGACTGCTCCACCCGTCGCGCGCCCGACGGGGGAGATCCGCACGTCCGGCGCGGACGCGGACCGCTGATCCGTCCGCGATGGCTGTGCGAACGCGAGATCGCAGGATCGATGGCGTGGCTGACCGGCTGGCGGGATTCCGTGGATCCGCACGCCTGCAGGGGCAGCTTCCACGTCTGAAGAAACCACCGGCCGGAACGGGAGTCCCGCGCTCCGCGATCGTCGGGGTGCAGCATGGACGGCCGCGGTCATCGCCGGAAGACGTCAGTCCGCGTCACCCCGAGCTTCTTCATCTTCGCGTGGAGGGTCGTCGGTTTGAGGCCCAGCAGCGCCGCGGCGCCGCCGGCGCCGCTGACGCGGCCTTCCGCGTGCCGCAGCGCCTGAACAATCGCCTCACGCTCCGCGTCGGCGAGCGTAACCGGCATCGGAGCATCGTGCCCGCGCGGGCCGTCGGGAGCAGGAGCCTCTGCGCGGGCCGGCTCGTTGCTGCCGGCCGGCGCCGGTGAAGCCAGCGGTTCGAGGCGAATATGCTCGACGCCGATCGATCCTCCCTGATTCAGGATCACCGCGCGCTCGACCACGTTCTGGAGCTCCCGCACGTTCCCCGGCCAGCTGTAAGAGCCGAGCGCCGCGATCGCCCCGGGCGTCAATGCTCCCACACGCTTGCCGAGCCGCCGCGCGTACCGCCCGGCAAGGAACTCCGCCAGCAGCGGGATGTCTTCGGGCCGTTCACGCAGCGGAGGGATCCGAATCGGGAAGACGCTGAGCCGATAGAACAGGTCCTCCCGGAACGCCCGCTCCCCGATCCGGGCCGGGAGATCCTGGTGCGTCGCCGCGATGAGCCGGACGTCGACCTTCATCGGCTGGGTGCTGCCGACCCGGTGCAACTCGCCGTCCTGCAGGACGCGCAGCAGCTTGGCCTGCGCGTTGAGGGGCAGATCGCCGATTTCGTCGAGGAACAGCGTCCCGCGATGCGCGAGCTCGAAGCGACCGGGCTTGCGGCTGTGGGCGCCGGTAAAGGCGCCCCGCTCGTGGCCGAACATTTCGCTCTCGACCAGCGCCTCTGGCAGCGCGGCGCAGTTCACGGGGACGAACGCCCGCGAGGCACGGCCGCTGCGCTCGTGCAGGGCCCTGGCGAGCAGTTCCTTGCCGGTGCCGGTCTCCCCCAGCAGGAGGACCGCCACGTCGGACCCGGCGACCTGCTCGACCTCCTCCATGACCTGCCGCATCAGCGGGCTGTCCCCGACGATGGGGCCGAAGGAATAGGCAGTGCGGACTTCGTCACGCAGGTCGTGAACCTCGCGCCGCAGCTCGCGGCGCTCGCGGAGCAGCGCGCGAAGCCTCGCCCGATCCTGCTGGCTGGCCTCGTAGAGACGCGCGTTCACGAGGCCGACCGCCACCTGCGCCGCGAACACCTCCAGCCGCTTCACGTCGAGTGGTCCCGGAGGATGGGCCGCGTCGAACAGTGGCGAATCGACGCCCAGCACACCGATGCCCCGGTCCGCCGCGATCAGCGGCAGGACGAACACTGAGCGCAGGCCGGATGCGCGGACGCGCTCGGGCTTGAACCAGCGCGTCTCCGCGGCGACGTCGCCGACGAACTGGATCTCGCGGCGCGAGAAGGCAACGCCGACCACACCGGCCTGGGCGGGGATCTCGGCGCTCGCGTACACGTCCGCGCCCCGGCCGCGGAACACCGCCGTCCGGAGCACGTCCCGCTCCGGGTCGTGCAGCATGATCCAGCTCGATGTTGCACCGAAGGCGCTTTCCACGCCGGCGAGCACGGCGTCGCACACGCCGGTCACGTCCAGCGTGGCGGTGAGCTTGCGAACGGCTGTCAGGAGGTGGCTCTCCAGGTCTGCCGGCATGGGCATGGCCGACACCTCGCCGTACCCCCAGGATTGCGTCATCTGGTTTCCTGCCGGGCTTGCCGCCCCCGGTGATACGGTCAGCGCGTCCCTGGCCACCTATCGTCATCCTACTCCGAGGCACCTGCCGAAGCACCTGGATCCGGCACCGGCTCTGCAATCCGGCGGACACCCGACGCTGGCGCGGCGTGCGTCGACGTTCAGCCACGGGAGGTCGTCGCGCAGTTCGTAGACGGCAGGAATGACGAGCAGCGTCAGGAGCGTGGAGCCGCGCAGCACAAACCCATGCATTCGGAGACTGGCACGGAGGTCGCATTTCCCGACGTGTTGTGCCGGGCCGGCAGACCTTGGCGAACGCGCCTGACACGTTCGGCGACAACCCACGTGCAGCGATCGAATCCACACCGGATCTGCCGACGAGACGTCCGAACACAGCTGAAAGGAAAGCGAGCTCATGGCCACCGTCAGCGACTTCCTCCTCGCGCGACTTTCCGAATGGGGAGTGCGCCGCATCTACGGCTATCCCGGCGACGGGATCAACGGGTTGCTCGGCGCGCTCGACCGCGCCGGCGATCAGTTCGAGTTCGTGCAGTCCCGCCACGAAGAGATGTCGGCCTTCATGGCATGCGCGCACGCGAAGTTCACGGGAGAGGTCGGCGTCTGCCTCGCGACCTCCGGACCCGGCGCGATCCACCTGCTCAACGGCCTGTACGACGCCAAGCTCGATCACCAGCCGGTGCTGGCCATCGTCGGACAACAGTCGCGAATGGCCCTGGGTGGTCATTACCAGCAGGAGGTCGACCTGATTTCGCTCTTCAAGGACGTGGCGCACGAGTACGTGCACATGGCCACGACGCCGGAACAGATCCGGCACCTGGTCGATCGGGCCGTGCGCATCGCCCGCGTGGAACGGACGGTCACCTGCCTGATCCTGCCGCATGATCTGCAGGAGATGGACGCGGTGGAGACGCCGCCGCGGAAGCACGGCACCGTGCACTCCGGCGTCGGGCTCAGCCTGCCGGTGGTCGTGCCGAAGGACACGGACCTGCAGCGCGCCGCCGACGTGCTGAACGCGGGCAGCAAGGTGGCGATGCTGATCGGCGCAGGGGCGCTGGGCGCAGCCGACGAGGTCATCCGGGTCGCCGACCTGCTGGGGGCGGGCGTCGCGAAGGCGCTGCTCGGCAAGGCCGCGCTCCCCGACGACCTCCCGTTCGTCACGGGCGCGATCGGCCTGCTGGGTACCCGGCCGAGCTGGAACCTGATGGCGGGCTGCGACACGCTCCTCGTCGTCGGCAGCAGCTTCCCGTATTCCGAGTTCCTGCCCAGCGAGGGGCAGGCCCGGGCCGTCCAGATCGACATCGACGGCCGGATGATCGGCATCCGCTACCCGATGGAGGTGAACCTGATCGGTGACAGCGCGGAGACCCTGCGTGCGCTCGCGCCACGGCTCGTGCGCAAGGAGGATCGCGTTTGGCGCCGGCAGATCGAGGACGACGTGGAGGACTGGTGGCAGGTCCTCGAAGGCCGCGCGATGAACGACGCGGACCCGATCAACCCGCAGCGCGTGTTCCACGAGCTCTCGCCGCGCCTGCCGGATCTGTCCATCATCTCCGCCGATTCGGGGTCCGGGGCGAACTGGTTCGCGCGCGACATCCGGATCAGGTCCGGCATGATGGCCTCGCTCTCGGGAACCCTGGCGACCATGGGGCCGGGGGTGCCGTATTCGATTGCGGCCAAGTTCTGCCACCCGAGCCGTTTCGTGCTCGCCATCGCCGGGGACGGCGCGATGCAGATGAACGGGCTCAACGGGCTGATTACGATTGCCAAGTACTGGAGGGAGTGGAGCGATCCACGGCTCGTCGTGCTCGTGCTGAACAATCGCGATCTGAACCAGGTCACCTGGGAACAGCGCGCGCTCGCCGGCGATCCCCGGTTCGAGGCGACCCAGCAAATCCCGGATTTCCCCTACGCGGGCTACGCCGAGTCGCTCGGGCTGATGGGGGTCAGAATCGATCGGCCCGACCAGATTGCGGACGCGCTCGACCGGGTCATCCACGCTGATCGGCCGGCGGTGCTCGAAGCGGTCGTGGATCCGAACGTCCCTCCGCTCCCGCCGCACATCACGCTGGAACAGGCGAAGAACTTCGCCTCATCGGTCTTGAAGGGAGATGCCGAAGCGCTCGGGTTCATCAAGCAGACAATCAAGGACGCGGCGCAAAGCTATCTCCCACGCAGGAAGTAGCGTGGACCGGACACTCGCGCACGAGACCCGCATCGAACGCGTCACCGCCGAGGCGTTCACGATCCCGACCGATCGGCCCGAGTCGGACGGCACGCTCGAGTGGCGCAGCACGACGCTCGTGCTCGTCCAGACCGAGGCGGCGGGACGTCGCGGGCTCGGCTATACCTATGCAGCCACGGCGGCGGCGGCCGTGATTCGAGACACGCTCGCCCCGCTCGTCACCGGGCAGGACGCCATGGACACACGGGGTGTGTGGGATGCCATGACCCGCGCCGTGCGGAATGCCGGGCGACCCGGGATCGCCTCGCATGCGATCGCCGCGGTCGACAGCGCGCTCTGGGATCTCAAGGCGCGGATCCTCGATGTACCGCTGGCCAGGCTGCTCGGTATGGCGCGCCCCGACGTGCCGGTCTACGGCAGCGGCGGCTTCACCTCGTACACGGATGCCGACCTGCAGGACCAGCTCGGCGCGTGGGTCGAGACCGGAATCAGCCGCGTGAAGATGAAAGTCGGCCGCGAGCCGGAGCGCGACGTGACCCGCGTGGGGCGCGCCCGCGCCGCCATCGGTCCCGACGTGGCGCTGTACGTGGACGCCAACGGCGCGTACGAACGCGCGCAGGCGCTGGCGCAGGCGGAGCGCTTCGCGGAGCACCGGGTGAGCTGGTTCGAGGAGCCGGTCAGCTCGGACGACCTCGACGGCCTGCGGCTGCTGCGGGATCGGTCGCCGGCGGGCATGGCGATTGCCGCGGGCGAATATGGGTACGACGCGACCTACTTCCGCCGCATGCTGCAGGCGGGAGCGGTCGACGTGCTGCAGGCCGACGCCACCCGCTGCGCGGGGATCACCGGCTTCATGCAGGCCGGCGCACTCTGCGACGCATTCCACGTGCCCCTCTCGGCGCACACGGCACCCGCGCTCCACCTCGCCCCCTGCGCCGCGCTCGCCTGCGTGCGCGATATCGAGTACTTCCACGACCACGTCCGAATCGAGCGGGCGCTCTTCGACGGCTGTCCGGTCCCTCGTAACGGCCACCTCCAGCCCGACCTCTCGGGGCCCGGCTTCGGACTGACCTTCAAGCGCTCCGATGCGGAGCGATACGCGGTGACGTGATCCCCGATGCCCAGACACCCGGTCGCCTCAATCCCGATCGCCGACACACCGTCTTCCCCTGCCGCGGCTGACGGGCTGGCCGACGCCCTGGCGCGGCGCGTCCGGGGTGAAGTGCGCTTCGACGCCGGAAGCCGGGCGCTGTACGCCACGGATGCCTCGAACTATCGGCAGGTGCCGATCGGTGTCGTGGTGCCGCGCGACGCGGAGGACGTCCTGAACACGCTCGCGCAGTGCCGCGCGCACCGCGCGCCCGTGCTCGGGCGCGGCGGCGGTACGAGCCTCGCCGGTCAGTGCTGCAACACGGCAGTAGTGCTCGACTTCTCGAAGTACATGCACCGGGTGCTGGAGATCGATCCCGGGCGGCGCCGGGCGCGAGTCCAGCCGGGAGCGCCGCTCGATGCGCTGCGCGACGCCGCGAGCCGCCACCATCTCACGTTCGGACCGGACCCCGCGACGCACCAGTACTGCACGCTCGGGGGCATGATCGGCAACAACTCGTGCGGGATCCACTCCGTCATGGCCGCGCAGTACGGACCCGGTCCCACCACCGCGGACAGCATCGAGTCGCTCGAGATCGTCGCGTACGACGGGACCCGGATGCGCGTCGGCGCCACGAGCGACGCGGAGCTCGACGCCGCGATCCGCCGGGGCGGCCGGCAGGGCGAGATCTACCGCGAGCTGCGCGCCTTCGTCGATCGCCATGCGCCCCTGATCCGCCGGGAGTTCGTGGACATCCCGCGACGGGTCTCCGGGTACAACCTGCCGGCGCTGCTCCCGGAGCACGGATTCCACGTCGCGCGCGCGCTCGTCGGCAGCGAGAGCACGCTGGCCATCGTCCTCGAGGCGACGACGACCCTGATTCCGGTGCGGCCTCACCGCATCCTCGTCGTGCTCGGATATCCCAGCGTCTACGAGGCCGCCGATCACGTCGAAGACGTGCTCCGACACCGGCCCGTCGGGCTGGAAGGCATGGACGATCTGCTGCTGCACGATCTTCGACGGATCGGCGTCTCGCGCGAGCAGGTCTCAGTGCTGCCCGAGGGGGGCGGATGGCTGCTGGCCGAGTTCGGGGCCGACGCGGCCGAGGAGGCCCGCGAGCAGGCCGAGTCGGCCGTCGCGGCGATCCGGCGGCATCGCGATGCGCCGACCTGCCGGATCATTGCCGACCCCCAGGAGCAGGCGCGCGTCTGGGAGCTGCGCGAATCGGGCCTGGCGGCGACGGCGCACGTGTCGGGCGAGAATCCGACGTGGCCGGGGTGGGAGGACTCGGCCGTGCCCCCCTCGCGGCTCGGCCGGTACCTGCGGGACCTGCGGGCCCTCTTCGACAGGTTCGAGTACAACGCCGATCTCTACGGTCACTTCGGACAGGGATGCGTGCACTGCCGCGTGGACTTCGAGCTGACCCGCGCCGAGGGCATCGCCACGTATCGCAGGTTCATGGAGGCTGCCGCCGATCTCGTGGTGCGGCACGGAGGATCGCTCTCCGGCGACCACGGCGACGGCCAGGCCCGCGGCGAGCTGCTGGATCGGATGTTCAGCCCGGCGATGCTGCAGGCGTTCCGCGAGTTCAAATCGATCTGGGATCCCGACTGGCGGATGAACCCCGGCAAGATCATCGACGCAGACCCGATCGACTCGCACCTCCGCCTCGGCGCCACCTACGCGCCGCCGCGTCCCGACACGTGGTTCCGGTTTCCCGACGACGGCGGGGACTTCGCGCACGCGACGCTCCGGTGCGTCGGCGTAGGCAAGTGCCGCAAGCTCGACACCGGGACCATGTGCCCGAGCTACATGGTGACGCGCGAGGAGCAGCATGCCACCCGCGGGCGCGCGCGGCTGCTCTTCGAGATGCTGCAGGGAGATCCGCTGCGCGGAGGATGGCAGAACGAGGCGGTGAAGGAGGCGCTCGACCTCTGCCTGGCCTGCAAGGGCTGCAAGGGCGAGTGTCCGGTTTCGGTCGACATGGCGACCTACAAGGCCGAGTTCCTCGCTCACTACTACGAACAGCACCGGCGCCCGCTCACAGCCTACACGTTCGGCTGGATCCGCCGGTGGGCGACGCTGGCGGAACGGGCGCCCCGGCTCGTCAACCTGGGCGCGCGGACGCCAGGGCTGAGGGAGATCGCCAAGCTGGCGGCCGGAATGCCGCTCGCACGCCGGATCCCGGCGTTCGCGCCCGAGACGTTCCGCACCCGCTTCCTCGCGCGACCGCCCAGGCCCTCCGCGGAAGGCCCTCGCGTCATTCTCTGGCCCGACACCTTCAACGACCATTTCCACCCGGACACGGCGATGTCGGGCGTCGAGATCCTCGAGGCGGCCGGCTTCTGCGTGGAGATACCACGTGCTCGCCTGTGCTGCGGCCGGCCGCTGTACGACTACGGCATGCTCGCGGAGGCGCGGCGATACCTGATTGAGATCATGGACCGATTGCGGCGCGAAATCGACGCCGGCATCCCGATCGTGGTCCTCGAGCCAAGCTGCGCCGCCGTGTTCCAGGACGAGCTGGTCAACCTGTTCCCGGAGGAGGCGCGCGCCAGGCGGCTTCGGGATCAGGTCACATCGCTCGGGACGTTCCTGGCGCAGCATGCGGATCGCCTGCCGCCCTTGAGGCTCGAGCGGCAAGCGCTGCTGCACGGCCACTGTCATCAGAAAGCGCTGCGCGGGCTCGCCCCCGAGCTCGGGATCCTCGACCGCCTGGGGATCCAGGCCACCGAGCCTGACGCCGGCTGCTGCGGCATGGCGGGCTCGTTCGGCTTCGAGCGCGACCACTACGAGGTGTCGATGGCGGTAGGCGAACGCGTGCTGCTGCCGGCGGTCCGCCGGGCGGCGCGCGACACGCTCGTCATGGCCGACGGGTTCAGCTGTCGCGAGCAGATTGCACAGGCGTCGGACCGCCGTGCGTTGCACCTGGCCGATGTGCTGCGCATGGCGCTGCGCGAAGGACCGGCCGGACCGTCGGGCGACTGCCCCGAACGGGCGTACGTGGGCCGCGGGGACGGCCGGCTTCCGGCCGGTGTAGCCACGAGCCTGGTGGCAGCCGCCCTGGCGGTCGTGGTCGCTCTGGTCTGGCGGTCGGAGTGGTGGCGTGCATCGAGCCCGGCCGCACCGCGTGGGGCGGAACGCGTCCTGCCCGACAGTCCAGGCGGCCACGAGCGCCGATGAGGCTGGGCGGTCTGACGCGGCGCGCCGGCCACATTCCGCGCGCCAACCCGACGTCGAGAGGATCGCGGTTTGCTTGAAAGCGCGGGCATGGCCCAACGTGTTCCCATGGAGGAAGGCATGAAGAAGAGCGAGCTTCCATCCACCCTGAAGCCGGTCGTCCCCGAAGGCGCAGCGCACGTACATGAAAACGCACGACAACGCCGTCGAGCAATACGGGGAGGGCCAGCGGGCGCATCGCACGGCCTACGCCTCCCTGAAGCACTCGTTCGAAAAAGTCGGCAATCGGTGGAAGGCCAAGGACGAGAAAGGGCCGTCGGACCCGCGCAGCAGGAAATCCACGGCCGAGAAGCGGCGTGGGAAGGGGGAGACGTTCGGCGGCGTGGACTATGAAGGCAACACGAAGGCCGAACTGTACGACCGGGCCCGGAAACAGGACATCGAGGGGCGCTCGAAGATGTCCAAGCGCCAGCTCGCGCGCGCGCTGAGCCGCACGTAGCCGGCGCGCCGCTTCACCGGGGGCATGGCGAACGTGGCCATCGACCTTTCTCTCCTGCTCTTCCTCATCCTGCTCAACGGCAGCTTCGCGATGGCGGAGATCGCCGGCGTGAGCGCCACGCCCGACGATCGCGTCAGCCACGAGGATCGGCAGCACTACCACACGATCGGAGCGCTCGCGATGCTGGCGCTCGGCCGCGTCCCGCGGACCGGTGACGTGTTCGAGCGCGCAGGACGCCGATTCGGGGTGATCGACATGGACGGCAACCGCGTGGATCGAGTCCTGGTCAGCCCCGGAGGGGCGGGCGATTGATACGAGGGCGTGTCCCACGCGATCGACGTCGCGGAAGCCCCCCGGGAAGGGAGACCCATGCACGAAAGCAGCACCCGCGCCGTGCGGCTTGCGATGAGTCTGGCGGCCGCCTGCCTGATCGCCTCGACCTGCGACGACACGCCCGCACCCAGCAGACACGTGCCAATCATGCACGACTTCGGAGAGAAGATCGTCTACACCACGTCACGTCGCGTCGACGTCAGCGCGCTTCGGGAGCATTGCGGGAGTCTCGACGGCAGCTTCAACGATTGCGGGACGGTGTGTGCGCCAGACGCGACCGGTTGCGTGACGGTCTGCGCGTACACGTGCGAAGGCATTCCTCAATGAAGTGGCTGTCGCGCGGACCGCGGTACAGTCGCGGCACCGGGAATCCTGCAGACCGCTGGACACCTGAAGCCGAAGCACGGAGAATGCTCGGCTACGGTGCTTCGGTGCCCGGAGCCATCCGATCGAATCCCATCTGACAAGGCTGCTCTGGAGGGTTTCGTGGGTCTTCGCGACGTCGTGCGGCGGTGGCCGCTCCTCGAGCAGATCCGGACCGGCCGGAACGGTAACGGTCCCGAGTCGATGAGCGACGCCACCCGGGCGCTCCGGCCGAAAACGGCGGGCGCCGGAGTGTCGCGCTCGATCTGCCCGTATTGCGGCGTCGGTTGCGGGCAGCTCATCTTCCAACGCGAGGGCCGGCTGATTGCCATCGAAGGCGACCCCGAGTCGCCCGTCTCGGAGGGCCACCTCTGCCCCAAGGGCGCGGCGAGCTTCGAGCTGCTGACGCATCCCGCCCGCGAGACCCAGGTCAAGTACCGCGCCCCGCGCAGCTCCAGGTGGGAGCGGATTCCGCTCGAACGCGCAATGGACATGCTCGCGGAGCGCGTCTGGGACTCGCGAGACCGGACGTTCATCGAGCGCCGCGACGACCAGGTCGTCATGCAGTGCCCGTCCATCGCACATCTCGGAGGCGCCACGCTCGACATCGAGGAGAACTACCTGATCAAGAAGCTGTTCACCGCCGGCCTCGGAATGGTCTGCGTCAGCAACCAGGCCCGGATATGACACAGCTCCACAGTGCCCGGTCTGGGCACTTCGTTCGGCCGCGGCGGGGCAACGACGGCTCAGCAGGATCTCGTGAACGCCGACGCCATCCTGATCATGGGCTCGTCGATGGCCGAGCAGCACCCGGTCGGCTTCCGCTTCGTCGTCGAAGCGCGCGAGCGTGGCGCGACGGTCATTCACGTGGACCCTCGATTCACGCGCACCTCGGCGATGGCCGATATCTGGGTTCCCCTCCGACCGGGCACCGATATCGTGTTCCTCGGTGCCCTGATTCACTACGTCCTCGAGCACGGCCGCGAGTTCCGTGAGTACGTCGCGCACTACACCAACGCCGGCACCATCCTCCGCGAGGACGTGGCGCTGCCGGACGATCTGGACGGGCTGTTCTCGGGATGGGACTCCGAACGGCGGCGCTACGACCCTGGCACATGGCTGTACCGCGGCGCGCCACGGGGCGGCAGGCGTGACAGCGCGCAGGATCCGTCCGCAGGCGGACACGGCAAGGATCGAGGGGGCGAGGCGGCCGATCTCGGGGACTTCGGACGGGATCAGTCGCTGCAGCACCCGCGCTGCGTGTTCCAGGTTCTGAAACGGCATTTCGAGCGGTATACGCCCGAGATGGTGGAGCGCATCTGCGGCGTCCCGCAGGCGCAGTTCCGGCGCGTCGCCGAAGCGTTCTGCGCAGCTTCAGGCCCGGAGCGAACTGGCGCGATCTGCTACGCCGTCGGCTGGACGCAGCATTCCGTGGGCGTGCAAATCATCCGGACCGCGGCCATCCTCCAGCTCCTGCTCGGCAACATCGGACGGCCGGGCGGCGGCATTCTGGCCCTGCGCGGCCACGCGTCCATCCAGGGATCCACGGACATCCCGACGCTCTACGACATCCTCCCCGGCTATCTGCCGATGCCGTTCTTCGGCGTCGATGCGTCCAGCCTGTCCGCCTACAACCGCGCCCACACCGAGCGCACGGGCTGGTGGGCCAACTTCCCAAGGTACTCGGCCAGCCTCCTCAAGGCCTACTACGGCGAGCACGCGACGATCCAGAACGACTTCGGGTTCGACTGGCTGCCGCGCGTGACCGGCGATCACTCGCACCTTCAGTACTGGCTCGACATGATGGACGGCCGGATGGAGGGGCTGTTCGTGATGGGCCAGAACCCGGCGGTCGGCGCGCCGCACGCCGGGCTCGAACGGAAGGCGCTCGCGCGCCTCAAGTGGCTCGTCGTCCGCGACCTGGTCGAGAGCGAGACCGCGAGCTTCTGGCACGACTCGCCGGAGATCGCCCGCGGCGAGCTGCGGACGGAAGACATCGAGACGGAAGTGTTCTTCTTCCCCGCCGCGGGTCATGCGGAGAAAGAAGGCACGTTCACCAATACACAGCGCCTGCTCCAGTGGCGCGAGAAAGCCGTCGAGGCCCCCGGCGACGCCCGGAGCGAGCTGTGGTTCATCTACCACCTCGGACGACGGCTGCGGGCACGGGCGGCGGGCGATCCGCGCCCCCGGAACGCCGGCCTCCGCGCGCTCTGGTGGGATTACCGCATCGAAGGTCCTCACGCCGAGCCCGTCGCCGAGCAGGTGCTGCAGGAAATCAACGGCTGGCGTGTCGCGGACCGGCACCTGCTCGGCGGGTTCACCGAGTTGAAGGACGACGGGAGCACGGCCTGCGGGTGCTGGATCTACTCGGGGGTCTGCCCTCGGGAGGGCGAGAACCGGGCGAACGGGCGCACGCCGCGTGGACCGTACGGGCACGGATGGGGCTTCGCGTGGCCGGCCGATCGCCGCATCCTTTACAACCGGGCCTCGGCAGCCCCCGACGGGAAGCCCTGGAGCGACCGCAAGAAGCTCGTCTGGTGGGACACCGCCACGCGCCGGTGGACGGGCCTGGACGTGCCGGACTTCGTGTCCGACAAGGCGCCGGACTACTCTGGCGACCCCGGGGAAACCGGCGATCGGGCACTGCCCGGCGACGCGCCGTTCATCATGCACGAGGACGGCCTCGGCTGGCTGTGGGTCCCGAGCGGTCTCAAGGATGGTCCGCTCCCGACCCACTACGAGCCGTTGGAGTCGCCGGTCGCGAACCTGCTCTACGCCCAGTCCACGAACCCCGCGGCCGATCCGAAGCTCCGGCCCGACAATCCGTACGCGCGTTCGCCGGACCCGGAGTATCCCTTCGTGTTGACGACCTATCGCTTGACGGAGCATCACACCGCCGGCGGGATGACGAGAACGCTCTCGCACCTCGCCGAGCTGCAGCCGGAGCTGTTCTGCGAGGTCTCGCCGGATCTCGCGGAACTGACGGGCCTGATCCACGGTGGCTGGGCGACGATCGCGACGCCGCGCGCGCGCATCGCCGCCCGCGTCCTCGTGACGACGCGGATTCCGACGCTGCAGGTGAACGGCCGGACGGTGCATCAGGTCGGTCTCCCGTACCACTGGGGCTATCGCGGCCTGGTCAAGGGAGACGTCGTCAACGACCTGCTGCCGATATCGCAGGAGCCCAACGTGCGCATCATGGAGTCCAAGGCGCTGGTCTGCCGAATCGAGCCGCGGCGGGCGGACAGCCGCTGATCGCAGCTGCGGGCTGCTGCCCTCGGTGCCAGCGGCCGCCAGCCAGAGGAGCTCAGCAACACGACATCGCGATGCCAACCACCGCATTTCTGACCGACTCGACGCTGTGCATCGGGTGCAAGGCCTGCGAGGTCGCCTGCAAGGAGTGGAACGGCGTCCCGGCCGATCGCTTCTCGCTGTCGGGGCTGTCTTACGACAACACGCTCGCGCTCGGCCACTCGACGTGGCGGCACGTGAAATTCGTCGAATCTCCGCCGGTGGGCGCGGCCGCCTCCGCGCCCTCGTGGCTCTTCTCCTCCGACGTATGCAAGCATTGCGAGCACGCCGGCTGCCTCGAAGCCTGTCCCACCGGATCGATCGTCCGAACGGAGTTCGGCGGGGTCTACGTGCAGCCCGACATCTGCAACGGCTGCGGCTACTGCGTGGTGTCGTGTCCCTTCGGCGTCATCGACCGGCGGCCGGATGACGGCCGCGCGTTCAAGTGCACGTTCTGCTACGACCGCCAGCGGGACGGTCTCGTGCCGGCCTGTGCCAAGGCGTGCCCGACGCAGTCAATCCTGTTCGGCGAGCTGGACGAGCTTCGGGAGCTCGCCGCCGAACGCGTCGGGACGCTGCGCCGCCGCGACGTCGACGACGCCGTCGTCTACGATCCACGCGAGACCAGCGTGGGCGGGATTCACGCGCTCTTCGTGCTCCGCGGCGATCCCCGCGCGTACAACCTGCCCCCCTCGCCAGAGATCCCGACCGTTCGGAACGGGACGGCCTGGCGCAGCGCGGCCGCAGCCGCCGGCCTGATGATCGCAGCGAGCCTGCTGGCATTCGTGCGAGGCGGCCGTGACCATGTCTGAAAACGTCGAGAGATCTCCGGGAGCGGTGCCGGTCCCGCAATCGATCGCGTCGGCGGCGACCGGCTATTACGGCCTGCCGCTGCTCAAGAAGCCGGTATGGACGTGGGAAATTCCCGTCTACTTCTTCGTCGGGGGGGCGGCCGGGGCGGCGGCCCTGATCGCTGAAACCGCGCGGGCCAGCGGTGCGGATCCCGGCCTGGTCCGGCACGCGAGACGCATGGCCGCGGCCGGTGGTCTGCTCTCGCCCGCGCTGCTGATTTCAGACCTGGGCCGGCCGGCGCGATTCCTGTACATGCTGCGCGTGCTCAAGCCACAGAGTCCGATGTCGGTCGGCGTCTGGACGGTGCTGGCGTTCTCGAGCGCGGCCGGTGCGGCGGCGGGAGCCGACTTCCTGCCCGCGCGTGTCCGCGAGCATCGGCTGGTGCGCCGCGGCCAGCGTGCCGCGGCGGCTGCCGCGGCGCTCACCGGGCTGGGAATGAGTACGTATACCGGCGTGCTCCTCGGCGTGACGGCGATCCCGGTCTGGGCCCGGCACGTGCGCCTGCTGCCGCTGCACTTCGGGTTCTCGGGGCTGGGAACCGCCGTCTCCATTCTGCAGCTGCTCGGCCACCGGGAGCGCGCGCTCCATCGACTCGGAATCGCTGCGGCGGCGTTCGAGTCGGCGGCTGGCGCCGTGCTCGAAGCCGTGCCGCAGCGCGACGACGATCCGCTTCGACACGGTCGCAGCGGCACGCTCATGCGCGTGGCCGGGATGCTCTCGGGCCCCGTTCCGCTCCTGCTGCGCGCCGTCGGCCGGCGTTCACGCGGGCTGCTGGTCGCCGCCGCGGTCGCGACGATCGCCGGGTCCCTCGCGACACGGCTTGCCTGGCTCGCGGCCGGGCGGGCCTCGGCCACGGACCCGCGCACTCCGCTCGACCTGCCGGATGCGGCGGGGCGCGGGACGCCGGCACGGTGAGCGGGGGCGCTCGGGCGGCTTTTCCCATTACCCTGCCGCATTTTCGATCAGGATGCGGTCTTTTCAGGCATCCTGGCGCTTTCCCTGCGTTGGCCGGAACGGCTCCGACGCCACGACCTTGACGCCGTCGATTACGCCCGTCACGGCCTGGGTCACCTGGTCGACCGCGGTCTTGCTGATCTCGCCGGCGCCTTTGATCGCGCCGTTTGCCGCGGCGGATGCCGCCTCGGACGCGTCGACGCCGATGTCGCGGGCGCCCTGGATCGCGCCCTCGACAGCCCGCTTGGCCGCCAGGACGACGTCCCCCCCGACCTCACCCGTGCTCTTGACTACCGACCGCGCCCCCTCCGAAACCGTCGTCATGGTCTCGCCGCCGATTTCTCTGGTGCCTCGCAGCACTCCGACCATCGCCCCTTTCGCGGCACCACCGAGGTCTCCCCCGACTTGCGAGGTGCCCTGAACCACGCCCCGAGCCACCTCGGCGACGCTGCTGGTGACAGCCGTGCCGACGGCGCTCGTGCCCTTAAACGCGTTCACGAGCGTTCCGCTCACCGTGTCGGTCACGGCGTTGACGATTTCTCCAGTGCCCCTGATCGTGGCCACGATGCCGTTCTTGACGGATTCGACGAGGTTCTGCTGCTGCGCCATGTGATCTCCTTGTCTCGCTCGAGGGTTCGGGCTCGCGCGCCGGGCTATCTGGGCTTTCGCTCAGGCTACGGGCTTTGGCTCCCGGCCCTGGCCAGGGCGCGAAGTCGGGTGGTTCCCGGCATGGACGTGTTTCAGCAAGAGGCTGACCAGTGTGTGGGGCCGGTCTGCGTGATTCTTGCAAGTGCAACGTCTCGAGCGGCTTTGTGCCGTGGAGACGAGGGATCTGCGGCGTGGCGGCTGTCAAGACGAGCATTGGCGCTGCGTGCCAGCACCTGCGGGTGGCGATATTTCGCGAGGGTGGCAACCAGATGAGACAGCCCCGTCGGGGCTGACCACCGCACGGAAAGGGAGCGCAGCCCTCGATGTCTGGCAGAGGCGTTGCAGCGCGACGCTCATGAATTACGGCGCCCTGGCGAGGACGACGACCCCGACGTTGATGCGCTCCTGGAGGATTTTCCTGCAGGCCGGAGGCCTGTGGCTGGAGCGCAACGCGTTCGTCCATGCCGGGTCGCTCGCCTTTTACACGCTGTTCTCGCTGGCGCCGGTGGTGATCATCGCCGTCGCGATCGCGGGAGCCGTTTTCGGCGACGAGGCCGCACGAGGGCAGATCGTCACGCAGCTCGAAGGCTTCGTCGGGTCCGGCGCGGCCCGGGCGGTGGAAGAAGCGGTCGCCCGCTCCCGCCCCGAGGTGGCCGGTCTGCTCCCCACCGTGACGGGAATCCTTGCGCTCGTCCTGGGCGCCACGACTGTCTTCGCCCAGATGCAGATCTCCCTGAACCGGATCTGGGGCGTCGCAAGCCGGCCTCAGAAGAGCGGGATCCCGGCCCTCGTCAAGAACCGTCTGGTGTCGCTCGCGATCATCCTGGCCATCGGGTTCGTGCTCCTGGTCTCGCTGCTGCTGACGGTGGCGCTGCGGGCCGTCCTCCACTACGCCGAGGGCTGGGTTCCGATCCCGCCTCTCGTCCTGACGCTGACCGAGCTGGTGCTGTCGCTCGTGCTCATCACGTCGCTCTTCGCGATCATCTTCAAGGTGCTGCCGGACGCCGTCGTCGACTGGCGCGACGTCTGGACCGGCGCGGCAATCACCGCCGCCCTGTTCGTCATCGGGCGGTACGTGATCGCCTTCTACCTCGCTTATACCGCGCCAGCCTCGATCTATGGCGCGGCGGGGTCGCTCGTCCTCCTGCTGCTCTGGGTCTACTACTCGTCCTTGATCCTGTTCTTCGGCGCAGCCCTGACCAAGGCGCGTGTGCTGTCATCGGGCAGGCCAATCGTGCCGCGCGCGACGGCTGTCCTCGTGAAGGAGGAGATCGTGGAGGACGAGCCGGTGCCGGAGGCCGGCTAACAGCCGCCACTCCGTTCGCCTCCTGCCGACCTCCTCGTGTCGCTCGGCGAGCCCTCGCTGGGATAGAATCGGCGCCGGCAACCCGCCCCAACCGCCGCGAGGTCACCAGGGTGTCTGTGCGCGGACTGCAATTCGAGATCGGCGGCGCTTCGCTCGTCCTGGCGCTCTGCGCCATGGCAGGGCCCCATGCCGCGGTGCAGCACGCCAGCCGGACCGACATCGCCGCGAGGATGTCAGGCCGGTGGAAGCTGAACCAGGAGTTGAGTCCCGACCTGATGGTCCCGGATCCGGGCCGACCAGGACGGGGCGGTCAGGGGATGGTGTTCGCGGTGACCGGTGCGCCGCAGCGGGGGGGCCGCGGCGGGGGCGGGAGCGCAGGAGGCGGTGCGGCGGAAGCCAGCTCGCCAAACCTCCTGCCGGGGGAAGCGGCCGCGCAGGCGGCGCTGTCAGCCATCCAGCAGGTGCCGCTCGAGCTCACGATCGAGGCCACGGAGACGCAGGTCAGGTTCCTCGAGCCGCGGGGCACGTCTGTATTCCAGATCGACGGCAGGAACGTCTCCGTGGAAGTGCCGGGCGGATCGATCAAGGTGAAGTCCCGCTGGGATCGGGCGACGCTCCGTCAGGAGTTCTCGACCGCGCAGCGCATGCTGCGCCGATCCTGGTCCATTGACGCCGACAACCGTCTCGTGCTCGGGCAGCGCATCGAGAGCATGACGTTCAACTCCAGGGAGGCGAGGGCGGTCTTCGACCGGCAGTAACGGTACGCGGCGTGACCCCGCCATGGATCGCCGGCGTCACGCGGCGCTGCGTGCCGGATGTCGACGCGGCTCGCTGCTACCGCTCATGACCCAGAGCCCTGCCGAGGCGGCGCCGAGGGCCAGGATCGAAAGCCAGCGGTAGCGCGGATACTCGAACCGGACGATGTACGATCCGGTCTCGGGTGCGCGGAACGCCAGCTGTCCGTCGCTCGCGTACAAGGGTACCTCGCGGCCGGCGGCGTGGGCGCGCCACGCGGGATAGTAGTTGGCGCGAACCACCACGGGGGATCCGGCCATGACGTCGGCGAGCGCGACTTCGCCCGACAGAAAGTCGAGCGACTGGAGGCGCCCGCTGCCGGTCGTGGTCACCACGCTGCGGGTATCTGCGTCCTCGAGCTCGAAGTGCGACCAGAGCCCGCCGCGCCAGCGCTGGACGAAGCGCGGGTCGGCCGACAGGTACGCCCGCATCGCGTCGGTCCAGACGAACAGATGCCGCACGCCCCAGCGCCGCATCTCGGCCACGAACGCCTCCGGAGGCGTTTCCTCGATGGCGCGGCCGGCGAAGGTGCCGGCGCCGACGACCTGCCCGCGGAGCACGTGCCAGATCCAGCCGTCCCACATCTGGCTGTAGAAGCGCTGGCCCGCCACGGACGGCAGCAGCCCCTCGAAGTGCACGTCGAACGGCGTGCGCGGGCTGCGCCGCCCCGGATCGCTGTCCATGTCGCGATGCGGGCTCACCTCGACCAGAATCATGTTGCCATCGGCGGCGGCAATCCGATCGATCAGCGGAGGGTCGAACGCCCGCAGATCGGGCACGTGGCGCACCGGCACGAACGAGGTGGCCACGTAGAGGCCAATGAGGGCCACCAGGGCGAGCGCGAGCCGGCGCGTGCCGCCGAAGCGCAGGACGAACCCGGCCAGGGCAGGACCGGTCACGACCGGCAGCATGTGCTGGATGCGGTCGAAGAGCGCGCCGGCCTCGGACGTGTTCAGTCGCAGCAGCACCTGCGTGAGCACGGCGGCGCCGGCATAGAACCCCACGCGCGAGCGGCCCGGCGCGAGCGCCATCACCACCAGCACGGGAAGCCAGACGTTCGCCAGGCTCCGGTAGTCGTTGAACCAGCGGTGCGGCAGGAGCAGCATCTCGACGTTGTAATAGAGCGTCCGCGCGAAGAGGGCCCAGTCGAGCGGCGCGCCGGGGTCGTAGACGGTGTTGTTGAAACTCACGAACTGCGGGTACCGTAGTGATTCCCAGTGCACGGGCAGCGAGACGACGACCGCGATGAGCCCGGCCGCGGCCAGCCGCCACACCGCGCGTAGATCCCGGTAGTAGGCAGCCTCGAGCAGGAGGTAGATGCCCGCATACACGCAGAACGCCACGTGCGAGTACAGCGCCAGCGTGAGGCCCGCCAGGAGCAGGGGGCCGCCCCAGCGCCGGCCGAGACGGGCGGCGCGGCTGCCGATCAGGGCGAGCGCCGTGCAGAACGCACCGATGACCGAGTTCGTATCCCCGCTGTTGCCGATATAGGCGAAGTACCCGGCCGTGAAGAGGCAGGCGAACCCGCCGGCCAGCAGCGCCGCGCCGCGATCCTCCTGGCGGATGTCCCACCACACGAGGGCCGGGATCGCCAGGAACACCACGGCATGCAGCACGTGGTAGCCGACCTGCTCCCCGAAGATCACCATCGGGACGAAGGCGAGCGCCCCGAAGCTCTGCGCGATGTCCGTGGACGTCGGGTAGCCGCCGAGCAGCCACCAGTTCCACCCGACCACGCTGCCTCGCTGGAGCAGGTGGACGCCGTTCACCGCCGCCTGGTAGAGGGGGGTGTAGTCGTCCTTGAAGGGGATCTGGTTCCACGTCGACAACGGAAGCCGCGAGAACAGTGCGGCCACCAGCATCCCCGCGCCCGCGGCCAGCAGCGTCCAGGACGCGGCGCGCCCGATTCGGGCCGGCGTTCCCACATGGTGGCGCGTGGCGACGATCAGCACCGTGGCCGCGACCAGCGCCGCCGCGTACCACGGTTGGCGCCAGCCGTTCAGCGCGCCCGGCAGGTCCGCCCACTTCCCAGTGAGGAGAAAGTTCGGCCAGGCGAGCAGCAGCACCGAGGCGAGCGCGGCGAGCGGCGCCCAGCCAGGCAGTCCGCCTTCCGGAAGTCGCGGCAACCGTTGGATCATGAGTGGTGGGGATCCGATAGCAAAGCGTCAGTTTATCGCTGCGCCGCGACGCGCAGGATCTCCAGGAGGTCGCGGCCGCCCGCGTCGCGGATCGTCGTGCGGTCGGCGCGCAAATCACGCTGACGGATCCACGCCGTGGCCCTGGCGGCCTCGGGCGTTCCGACGAACTCGACGAAGAACAGCCGGCCCGCGTCGAGCGCCGCGTCGAGCCCGGGCTGCCGGTCGTCTGGCAACGTCGGCGTCACCGTGACGCGGGGATGCACCGTCGCCAGATAGGCGGTGGGCCAGAAGAGCCACCATTGCTGCGCCACGATCTGGACGGGCTCCGGACCAGTGCTCGCCGCCAGGACGTGCGCGAGGGCCTGCTGTTTCGGTTCGGTGGCCGCGGTGACGTAGGTGAGATGGGACCTCCCGCCTGTTGTCGCGAATACCCGGAAATAGTTGACGTAAAAGGAACCGAGCAGGCCCGTTGCGGCGACTGCGACGGCCGCCAGCGGCCAGCGGCGGATGCCGGGCCCCCACTCGATCCACTCGCTCAGCCCCCGCGAAGCAACGAGGCTGGCCGGCACGAGCAGACAGAGTCCCCACCGCTCGACGTGGGGCCGCAGCGCCTGTGGCCCGGCGAAGGCGTAAAAGGCGAGCCACGTACCTGCGCAGGCGAGAAGCAGCGCGCCATCCAGCGGCCGGCGGCGGCCGGCAGGGACCAGGAGCAGCCCGGCCAGAATCGCAACCGCCGCGAGAACGAACCCGGCGTCGTGCGGGAGCGCCGGCGGCTGCGCGCCGGAAAAATAGTGATAGATCGTCAGACCGTTCAGGAGACGGACGTTGTTGGCCGCGAACTCGTACCACTGCGCGCTGTCCGCCAACCGTGCCGCGGCCACCGCCAGCCAGGGTTTGTTGAGGTACGGGTTCGAATCCGCCAGGTGCGCGAGGGCGGTGCCGGCCAGGCTCAGTCCCAGGATTACCAGGAGCATCGCGGCCAGAGCGAAACCCGCACGCCCCAACCGCGACGCCGGCAGGCGCGGGCGCAGCGCAGGCAGAAACGGGATCGCGAGGAACGGCGCTATGAAGACGTTCGTCGGGTGCGTCCAGAGGGCCACGGGGAACGCGACCACCGCGCCCAGACGGTAGATCCACGACCGGCGGGGCGCATCGAAACCAAGGAGGGCCAGGTAGATGACCAGGCCCGTCCAGAACACGGTCTGGGATGGATCCTGACAGATGCGGCTGTGCGCGATCGCGGTGGGCAGGATGGCCAGGATCACGGTGTGGATCCAGGCGGTGGTGCTGCCATATGCGCGCCGGACGAGCCAGAACCCGATTGGGAGCGCGAGCAGGTTGACGAACGCCGGAACCGCCCGGAGCAGCAGGAACGACGGAGGAGCCAGCGTATGGACGAACGCGAGCGGCACCAGGAAGAACAGATCGGTGGGGTTCCCGCTGGTCGTGTGCGCTTCGTAGGGCTGACCGGACGACCAGGCCAGGGCCTGCATGCCCCACCACCCTTCGTCGCCGCTGATGCCGGGCATCGAGGACAGGTACAGCAGTCGAAAGCAGGCGCCCGTGCCGATCAGGCCGAGCAGAAGCACCGCGACGGGGCGGTTCGGCCCCGTCAGAGAGTCCCCCACGGGTTTCCCCGCACCGCTCATCGCAGCCGCACCACGAGAACGCCCGCGAGCAGGACGGCGCCGAGCGTCGAGACGATCGCGCCGTACACGAAGCTCCGCGGCATGAACCGGAGATCCACCCGGCTGGCGCCGGCGTCGACCAGACAACCGAGGAAGTCGCCTTCGACGCGCACCATCCGCAGGGGACTGCCGGCGGCCGTCGCCGACCACCCCGGGTGAAACCGTTCGGTGAACGCGAGGATGCGCTTCCCGGGCGTCTCGATCTCCGCGGCGAGGTGCCCCGGCCGATCGAGGACGAGCCGCACGCTTCCCGTCGGGCCGTATCCCTCCTCGTCGACCAGCCGCGCCCTCGCTGCTCCCCCTTCGAAGTGATGCCGAGTCCCGTCGGCCGTGAAGATCCATCGCGTTCCCGACAATCGGCGGGCGATGTCACTGTCGAGCGGATGCCGCGTCGCCGGGAACAGTCCGGCGTACCCCGACGTGAGGCGGTATCCACGCAGCACGAGGATGTCCGAGCGGAAGGGTCCACGCTCGGGCACGAACGCATACGCGAGCGCCGGATCCTCCGGCGGCGGAGGTGCCGCCTCCGTCAGCTCCGGAATACTCCGTGGAGGTTCGCGGTAGACGAACAGGATTCCCCACGCGGCGAGGTCGATGGTGGTCAGCACGACCAGCGCGGGCAGGGCCCAGCGGACACGGCGGGCGGCCAGGGAGACGAGCAGCGCGACCGCCGCCGCGATTGCCGCGCCCGGGAAAGCTGCCGCGGCACTCGCAAAGGTGTGCCTGCCGTAGCCCAGCAGCTGCGTGTTCAGGGCCAGCGTCGTGACCAGACCGAGCGCCGCGGGAATCCAGAGCGCTGTCAGCCGCCGCCGTGGTGCCGCACGGCGTCCTCCCACGATTGCGAGCAGGTCGTCGATGGCGAGAGCGGCCACCAGCGCGAGCGCGAACTGCATCAGGACGATGTAGCGAACGGGCGCGCGGAACGACTGGATGACCGGCAGGTAGGTCAACAGCACCGCGAGGCCGCCGTACCGTCCGAGCGCGAGAACCAGGGCGACAGCCGCGCAGACCGTGAGCGCCAGGACGACGGCCCGCCGCTCGGGCAGCGCGTCCCGTCGAATCCAGACCCAGATCAGGGCGACCGGCAGAATCGCGCCCGAGTAGATGCCGAAGTCGTGGAACCACATGTAATCGCTGACGCTGTAGGCACCGCGTGCGAAGAAGTACGGCGACCAGAGCTGAAACAGGTTGAACGGGTGCAGCGAGTAGGTCAGCGCAAACTCGCGCGACAGGTCCATGCGGCTCGAGTGCGCCGCGGCCTCGGCGGAGGGCAGCAGCTGGATGCCGCCCAGCAGCACTCCGAGCGCGGCGGCCCCCGCGCACGGCAGCAGCCGCCTCCAGCGGCCGCTCTCCCTCGCGCGGAGCATTCCGAACCCGGCGAGGGCCAGCGCGTTCCACCAGACGCCCTGCGGAAACCCCAGCAGGATTCCGGAGCCGAGGATCAGCGCCATGCCGCCGAGCGCCAGCGTTCTCGCGCGCGGCCGTTCGTCGACGATGGCGACGTCGGCCGAGGCGAGCAGCCAGGGCAGGTGCGCGACGACGGCCACCATGTTGACGTGATGATGGTGGAGCAGGTTGAAGCCGCCGAACGCGAACAGCATGGCGCCGAAGAGCGCCGCGGCCCGGCTGACCCCGAGCCGGCACAGGAACCAGAACGTGCCCGCGAAGGCCGCAGGATAACTGACGAGCAGCTCGAGATTGAACGCCGGCCCGAGCGGGAGGAGCCGATAGAGCAGTTGATGGAGCGGGTGGAACACGCCGGTCTGCCCTTCACCGTGCAGGTAGAACCCGGCGAAGACGGCCGGCGTCCACAGCACGCTGTCTCCGGCCTCGAGCGCCTGCTGGAACAGGTGGCGCATGGGCAGATGGAACCACGACAGATCGTTGTAGACGAAGACCCGGCCCGTCGCGAGCGGACCGGCGAGCGACGCCAGGAGGGCGAGGCTGCAGGCGGCGACCAGGACGGCAAGCCGGCGGCTGTCGTTCATGCTCGCGCAGGCCGGCGTCTCATCGCGCCGGCTTCCGGAACGCCAGGATCAGCTCGCCGCGCAGGATGTAGCGCGTCGCCTCGTGCACGTAGCCACGCCGGGCGAAGAGCTCGAGCAGTCCCTTCCGCGTGTAATGCGAGATGTGCTCGTCGGCATAGCCCCCCGGTGCGGCCAGCGCGTACGCCTTCTCGATCCAGACCCACTCCCAGCGGTCGTAGTCGGGGGTCCCGAGCACGAGACGGCCTCCCGGCTTCAGCACGCGGCACAGCTCGTCGATCATCGAGGGAACCATCGGCACGTGCTCGATCACCTGAGAGCAGAGCACGCAGGGAAAGAGCTCCGAGGCGAAAGGCAGCGCCAGCCCGGAGGCGCGGACGCGCGGCGTCGGAAACCGCCGGGCGAACCGGAGCTTGTTCACCAGCACGTCCAGCGCCACGCTGCCCCTCGGGAGCGCGCCGATGATGTGGCTGGACCCGCATCCCACGTCGAGCACGGCGCCCTGCCCCTCGATCAGCTCGACGATGTGGCGGTAGCGGCTCCGCTGCCAGTAGCGCTGCAGGGGGATCGGGCTGTCGTGCGCGCGATAATCGTAGTCGGCGGCGGCGATCGAGTTGCGCAGCTTCCACAGCCTGTAGAACGTCCGGAGGTACGCGCGGGCGAGCGCCGCGTGCGCCTTCGACGGCACCTGGGGATTGGGCGCATAGTGGAACGGGATCTCGAGCACACGCCAGCCGTCGGCGTACGCGCGCACCAGCACCTCCTGGAGAATGTCGTAGTCCTCCGCCTGCAGCGGCAGCGATCTGACGGCATCGCTGCGGTACAGCCGGATGGCACTCGACCCGTCCTGGACACCGAGGCTCAAACCGCGGCGGAAGACGATATTGAGCAGGCGGCTGCCCGCGTGGCGCGAGGCGGGCATCGCGACCCGGCTGCCCTCGACGTAGCGCGAGGCGATGACGACCTCCGCCTCGTGTCGGCGCGCCCACAGATCGCCCAGGAACGTCATCGGCCCGGAGAAGTCGGGGTCGACCGTGATGATGTAGGCTCCGCGGGCCTGCCTCAGCCCGGAGCGCAGCTCGTACCCGAAGCCTCGCCGGCCGGCAGGGACGACAATCGTCTCGCTCGGCACTCCGAGCGCTTCCACCTCTCCTCGCAGCTGGTCCAGGTACGCCGCCGGATCCGTCGTGCGTTCGAGTTGGACGGCCACGATGGAGAGCTGCGGGTCCGCTGAAGACAACGGGCCATTATATAGAGTCGTTTCGACGCCCGGCGCTTCCACCCCTGCCCGTCTCGTGATAAGACGGGAGGTGCGCCTGGTCTGAAGCCGAAGGAGCTCGTGTATGGTCCGGTTCTCCGCTGCGGGCGTGCTCGTGGCGTGTGTTCTCGGGGCCGGGGGACTGGCTGCGTCGCAACCGCAGGTCTTCCGCGGCACCACCGATCTCGTGCGCGTGTTCGTCACGGTCACCGATCGTGACGGCCGTCTGGTCACGTCGCTCACGAGGGACGCGTTCGAAGTCCGCGACGAGGGCAAGCCGCAGCCGATCACCCTTTTCGACAACAGCCCCCAGCCGATCAGGCTGGTTCTGATGCTCGACGTCTCCGGCAGCATGTCGGGGAACCTGCCGCTGCTGCGCGGCGCGGCGGAACAGCTCGTCGCCCGGCTCCGACCCGACGATCGCGCCCGCATCGGCAGCTTCGGCCACGAGATCTCGATTGCTCCCGCCTTCACACGTGACGCGCGCGAGCTGCTGGGATCGCTTCCCGAGTCGATTCACCCCGATGCCCCCACGCCGCTCTGGCGCGCCCTCGACCAGGCGCTCGACGCATTCGAGGACACCGGAGACGAGCGGCCGGTGATTCTGGTCCTGAGCGACGGGAAGGACAGCGGGCCGATCGGGTTCGGCCGGGAGGTCTCGAGTCAGGCCGACATCATCGACCGCGCACGCGCCGACGACGTCATGGTATACGCCGTCGGGATGCGCAGTCGGCGCGCGCGGCAGGCTCCCCCCGGAATCGGCCGCGGCAGCCTCCACGCGATGCTGACGGCCGACCTGCCGGATCCCGGTCTCGCGCGCGTGGCGCAGGAGACCGGCGGCGGCTACGCGGAAATCGGCTTCGGCGAGGATCTCGGCGCGGCCTTTGCCCGTGTGGCGGACGAGCTCCACAGCCAGTATCTGCTCGGCTTCGTCCCGCCGAAGCGCGACGGCAAGGTGCACGACATCGACGTTCGCCTCTCGGAGCGCGGCCTGACGCCGCGGGCGCGGAAGAGTTACGTCGCCCCGCGGGAGCGGCCGGGAAGCAACGGCGCATATTAGCTGGAGAATGCCGGGGCAAGGCCCTCGCGACATCATCAGGCCCTCCGCGAGCCAGAGCCAGGCCCGGATACGCTCAGCGTCCGGGCGCCGGCGGGACTGGCGCGGCGCCGACTGCCGGTGGGGGCGGCCAGTCGATGTCGGGGTAGAACGACGAGTGCGCCAGCCCGGGGTGGCGGCCGGAGTACCTGATCGGGACGTTCTGCGTCCAGTTGCTGGGGATCGTGAGCGAAAACACCAGCAGGCATGCGAACCCGATGCGCTGCAGGAGCAGAGGACGGGCCTCGGCACGCGGTCGCACTCCGAATGGATCGCTGTTCGCGTGCTTCAACCGGCCCAGACGACGTAACCGGGAGCGCACGAGCAGTACGACGCCCATCGCGGCCATGACGAGGTTCAGCGTCTGTCCCGTACCCAGTGCGAGCCGGTGCGTCGGGTAGTCGCGGAAGAGATCGATGAAGACACGCGCGAACGCGTACCAGAACACGAACCGCGCCGCGACCGCTCCCGGCGTGGGGTTCGTCCGCCGGACGTGCAGCAGGTAGGGAATCAGCAGCAGGTTCTTCGCCCCGTCGTACAGCACGACCGGGTGGCGGAAGCCGTCGGCGTACGGGAACTTGACGCCCCAGAAGACGTCGGTCACGCTGCCGACGATCTGTCCGTCGATGAAATTCCCGATCCGGCCCACGCCCATCAGAAAGGCGCCGGGGATGACGAGCGCGTCGGCGAGCGGCAGGAAGGGCCGTTTCCAGAGCAGGGCGAAGAGCGCCGCCGACAGGGCCGCGCCGATGAGAAGCCCATGCGTCGCCATGCCTCCAAGCCACAAAGCCGGGATCAGGCTGACGTGGTTGCGATAGAACGGCCACTCGTCGAACGCCACCTCGACGGCCCGGCCTCCCGCCAGGATGCCGGCCGCCATCAGGATGGAGAGCGACCAGACATCGCGCGCTGACAGGCCGAGTCGACCGCGATCGCCCATCAGGAAACGGTGCAGCGACAGAAAACCCAGGGCAAAACCAAGACCGTACCACCAGAGATGCACCCCGGCGACGTCTGCGAGCACGGGATCGATGTCGTGGATATAACGTCCGGCCATCTCGGAGAGCCGATCGCGGTCTCCGAGGATTCTACGTCCTTTCCTTTTTCACACGCCTGGCGAACTCCGTGTCACGTCTCCTTCAGGCGTCGACGAGGCGCCCCGGTGCGCCGCCGCCGCGCGACGAGCTGCCGGCGGCGCGGAGCGCCCGGATCGCATCGGCCTCCGTTTCGCACGTCAGCAGGAACTCGTCGATCCGGGCGATCCGCAGCATATGGCGGATTCGCGGCGGCGTCTCCAGCAGCAGCACCACACCCTGACGCCGCTGCAGTCGCAACTGCGCCGCGATGATGACCCCGAGACACATCGTGTCGACATGGGTCACGTCCTTCAGGTTGATCACCAGGCTGGTGCAGCCACGGATCGTCAGATCGGTGATGACGGCCTCGAGCTCACGATCCCCGTCGCCGCAATGAACGGTGCCCTTCAGGTCGAGGATCGTGATCTCGTCACGCTGGCGCAGGGTGATATCCATGGTCCCTCCGGGCCTCGCCGGAATATCTCGCGACGAATGCGGTGATGTCGTCGCGCTGGCGGCTGCCGTCCGTGAACTCGCGCACGCTGCCCATCAGCCGCTCGACAATCGTCGCCGGCGTTCGGCCGCGATGGGCCGAGACGATCTGCTGAATCCGCGCGACGCCGAACTTCCCTGTGCCGTTCGACGCTCGCGCGAGGCCGTCGCTGAAGACCACGAGGGTATCGCCCGGCTCCACAAAGAGCGACTCCTCCTCGTAGCGCGCGTCGTCGACGAGGCCCGGTGGGAGGCCGCCCGCTCCGAGGCGGCGGACCTTCGAGTCCCTGAACAGCATCGGCGGGTAGTGTCCCGCGTTGCAGTAGGTGAAGCGACGGTCACGGGTGATCACCGCGTAGAAAAGCGTCACATACCGGTCGCCCATGCGGCGTCGGCACAGCGCCTGGTTGAGCTGGCTGACGAGTCGCGCCGCGCCGGTGCCGCGCTCGACATCCCCGGCGAGGATGCCCTGGATGAGCGCCGCCTGCAGCGCGGCGGGGGTGCCACTTCCCCAGGCATCGCCCAGCAGGACGTGGAACTCCAGGCCCGTGTCCAGGTAGTCGAAGAAGTCGCCGCCGATCGCCCGGCACGGTCGCGTGGCAGCGGCCGCCTGAACGAAATCCCCCACATACATCGGTGGGGACATGACCGGGCGCGGGCTCCCGACCGCCTCCCGCCGGCGTCCGGGCGTCGCCACCAGGACGACGGCATCCTGGCTCCCGAGGCGCGGCGAAGTGTGAGGGGTCGGATCCATGGCGTCCGGTCACTCCTGGGATGCGGTTCACCCTCATATGGGTGCAGGCTCGAATTCGTTTCGCGTCCGGTTGCGGGGGACAGACGGCAGGACTAGACTCACGAATCGAAGCGCGGCAGGACTCGAAACGAATCGGCCGCAGGTGCCATTCATTGACGAAGTCCGACAGGCCTCCTGGACGCCGACGTGCGGGAGGCGGCGTCGAGCCGAAGAACCGCAGCCACCCTGCCGCGTTCGGAAGGAGCGGTCGTCATGTCAGTGATGCCCCCCAATTCGGAGGACCGGGACCCGGAGATCGCCAATCCCGGGCGGCCCTGGCTCGTCATGCTCTACCTCGCGGGCGACAACAACCTGACGGAGCACATGGTTGCGGCCCTGCAGGATCTCCAGCGAACCGGCCCGCCCAGAGGGGACCGGATCGTGGCGCAGCTGGACCCCAGCGCCACGGGGATCGCCACCCAGCGCTACGACTTCAACCAGGTCCCCAGCGGCGACGGCACGCGGATCGAGCACTACCGGGCCGGCCTGCTGCCGGAAACCAACGCGGGGAACATCGACGCGCTGGTGGGCTTCGTCGAGTGGGCGCAGAACGAGTCAGGGGCGAGCGGTGCGGACTATCGGCACATGCTCATCCTGTCCGGGCACGGCAGCGGCACCACCGAAGACTTCCTGCTGCGCGATGAGAACGCGTCGGACGCGCTCTCCATCGACGAACTGGGCGCGGCGTTGGAGCGTATCCACGCCATCATCGGAAAGAAGGTCGACATTCTGGGGATGGACGCGTGCTTCATGAGCATGTTCGAAGTCGCCTACCAGATTCGCGATCACGTCGACCTGCTCGTGGGCGCCGAGGGGTTCGAGCCGGAGTTCGGCTGGCCCTACGGCCGCATCCTGGCAAGGGCCCGCGAAGCACGGCGCGTGAGCAAAGCCGTGATGGAGCCACGCGCGCTGGCCGAGGCCATCGTCAGGGAATACGTGGAGTACTACTCCGATTACGATCGGGCGGCCGGCCGCTCGGCCGATCTCGCGGCCCTCGACCTGTCGCGGATGGACGAGCTGGGTAAAGCCGTCAATGCGCTGGGCGACAGCCTGCTGCAGGCCGGAGAGCCGGACCGCGTGACGCTGGCTCACTGGGATGCGCAGACCTACAAGGCGGATCAGTTCGTCGACCTCCATGACTTCTGCGTTCAGACGTACAAGAGGTTCGCCGCCGACGAGCACGTGCGCGACGCCTGCAAGGCCGTCGTGCGGGTGCTGGACGGCACGGACAAGGTCTTCGAAGCCGTGGACAAGGGGCTGCCGCTCACGACGGACGAAGTCGAGGGCCGGATCATCATCAGGTCCGGGTGCAGCGGCTTTGCCCATCAGCATTCGTACGGGATGTCGATTTACTTCCCGTGGGCCGACGTGTCTCCCGAGTACGAGAACCTCGCGCTCTGGGCAGCGCCCGGCTCCACGCCCGGGACGACGGCGGCCGCCGCGCCCGCCGCGACCGCAACGGGCGGCTGGCTGCAGTTCCTGAAGCAGCAGGTCGCCACGACCCGTCGCAGACCGCGATTCGACGAGCCTGTCACGCCCGCGCCGCCGGTCGACGCCGACCTGCCGTCGGACCTGGATCTCGCGACAAAGCTCGCCAGGATCGAGATGAGCCGGATCGAGGAGCTGCTCTCGACTTCGGGGAGCGTGCCGCCCCCCGGACTTGCGGAGGTGAAACAGGAGCTGGCCAGGGCCTACGAGCGAAAGATCGGCCGGAGGCGCTCCCAGCTGGTGGAGCGGGAGGCTCCGGTCGAGGATCGTCTGGATCTGCTGCTCGGCGTGTCGAACTGCTTCGGGCCGCAGAACAGCGGATTGCCCGAGCGCAGCCGTTACGGTCCCCGCACCCGCTACGGCCCCCGCACCAGGTACGGACCCCGCACCAAGTACGCCGACGGCCGGGACACGTGGGTCAAGAACCTTCCCCCGGTCATCGGGAAGGCGTTCTGGCCGACGACGGGGATGCCGTACACGCCGCCGGCCGTTCCGAGCGAAGTAGGGGCCGCCGTCTGAGGACGGCGGCCCCCCGTTTCAGGCGCCGCCACCCACGCGCGCGAGCAGGAGACCTCCCTTGTGGATTGCCCGTACGACGATCGTCGCGGGGTTCCTGATCCTGACGGGATGCGCGGGCCTGAGCGGGTGCGGCCCCGGCCCGCAGCCCGAGACCCTCTTCGCACAGGGCGAGGAGCTGCGCCGGGCATACCGGAAGACCGCGAGCCACCGCGCAATCGAGGCGTACGGCGGTGCGCTCGCCGCGTGGGAACGCGCGGGCCGCCCGGGGGAAGCCGCGCGCGCCGCCGAGCGGATCGGGGCGACCCACGAACAGCTCGGATCGCTGGACGCGGCCTTGCGCGCCTATCAGCGTGCGCTGGCGCTCGCACAGGAATCGGACGACGCGCTGCTCGAGAGCGAGGTCCGGAGCGCGCTGGGCTTTGCGCAGGCGATGGGCGGCGACAGCGAACGGGCACTCGAGGACGCGCTGTCCCAGTGCGAGGCCGCGCTCACGCTCGCGAGGCAGTCGGCAGGCACGAGTCAGGAAGCGAAGGCGCTGAACTGCCACGGCGAGGTCGAGTATCACCGCGGGAACCTCGAGCTGGCCCTCGCCTTCTACCAGCAGGCCGAGACCTTGTGGAACCGCACCGGCGACGCGGCGGGTCAAGCGGAAACGCAGCTCTCCCAGGGCTACGTGTACTCGGATCTGAGCGAGTTCGAGCTGGCGCGGGGCCGCTACGCAGACGCACTCGCCCTCTGGATCTCCCTCCCGGACACGCGCGGACAAGCCCTCACGCTCGTCGCGGATGCACGCCTGCGACAGCGGCACGGTGAGTACCAGGAGGCCCTGAACCGGTACCACGAGGCGCTGGCCCTGCTCGAGCCCATGGGCGACAGCATCTGGGAAGCGAGCGGATTGACCGGCGTCGCAGACGTCTACCTGCAGATGGGCGAAGTCGATGGCGCGCTCAGGCACTGGGAGCGGGCCCTGCGGCTCTTCGAAGAAGCCGGGGTGAAAAACGGGGCCGTGGACGTGCTGCTCGCTGTCGGCGACACGTACCTGGTCGCGGGCGACGACGCGAGAGCGCTCGAGCGATTCGAGCGCGCCCTCACCTACTCGGACGAACTGGCCAATCGCCGTCTGCAGGCCTACGCTCTCCGTCGCATCGGCGTCGTCTACGTGCGGCGGCGGCTGCCGGGACAGGCGCGGCAGTTTCTCGAGCGTTCGCTCGCGGCGCAGGCGGACGTCGCCGATCGGCGCCTCGAGGGCGAAACCCGCGCCGACATGGGTGAGGTGGAGGCGCTGCTGGGGGAACCGGATCGTGCCGTCACGTGGTTCCAGGACGCGCTCGGACTCTTCAGGAGCGCCGGAGACCGCCTCGGGGAAGCGCGTGTGTTGTTCGGACTGGCGCAGGCGTCGATTGCGCGGGGCGATCTCGGCGGTGCGCGCCGATATGTCGCGCGCTCGCTGGAAATCGCGGAAGCGCTGCGGACGGAGGTGCAGCGGACCGACCTCCGGGCGTCCTACCTGGCGTCCGTCCATCGGTACTATGAGCTGCACGTCGAAGTGCTCATGCGCCTGCACGACGCGAACCCCCGGGCGGGAATGGCCGCAGCGGCCTTCGAAGCCGCCGAGCGCGCCCGCGCGCGCTCCCTCCTCGACAGCCTGACCCAGGCCGGGGTCGACCTGCGCGCGGGCGTCGATCCCGAGCTCCTGAGGCGCGAAGCCGGCGCCCGGCAGGCCTTCGAGGAGTGGTCCGCGCGTCAGGGACAGGTGGACGGCCGCGGGCGCGAGGCGGAGATGGCCGAGGCCTTTCGGGACCTCGAAGAACGATACAACCAGATACAGGCCGAGCTCCGCAGCAGAAGCCCGCGCTACGCCGCGCTGACGCAGCCGCGGCCGTCGAGCCTCGCCGCCGTCCAGAAGCAGCTGCTCGCGGACGATACGGTGCTGCTGGAGTACGCGCTGGGCGACAGGCGGAGCTACATGTGGGTGGTCTCGCGCACCGGGTACGCCAGCTACGAGCTGCCGCCGCGACGCGAGATCGAGCTCCTGGCCCTGAAGGTGTACGAGCGGCTCACGGCGCGTCTGCATGCGAGCGGTGACCTGCGCGAGCGACGGCGCCGGCTGCAGCAGGCCGATGACGAGTACTGGACGGACGCGCAGCGCCTCAGCGACATCCTCCTCGGCCCCGGCATCGACGCCATGCGCGGCAAGCGCATCCTCGTGGTCGCCGACGGCGCCCTGCAGCATCTGCCGTTCGCCGCTCTGCCGCTGCCCGGCAGCGGCGCCGTCCGCATGCCGATGATCACGGAACACGAGATCGTGAGCCTGCCGTCGGCATCGGTACTGGCGGCGCTGCGGAACGAGACGAGGGACAGAGTGCCGGCGGCTGGCGCCGTCGCGGTGCTCGCGGACCCGGTCTTCGAAGGGGACGACCCGCGGCTCCGCCGGGCACGCGAACGGTCGACCGCACCGGCGCAGGTCCGGCGCGGCCCGATCAGCACGGCGTCCGCATCGGCACGGCAGGCCGGTCCCGTCCGGGAGAGCCCGCTGAAGATCCCGCGTCTCGCCGCCACACGGCAGGAGGCCGACGCCATTCTCGCGGCCGCCGGCGACGCGACGTTCAAGGCAGTCGACTTCGCCGCGAGTCGAGCGACGGCGATGAGCGGCCGGCTGGCAGGCTATAGAATCCTTCACTTCGCCACACACGGCATCCTCGACGACAACGACCCCGGCCTGGGAGGCATCGTGTTGTCGATGTTCGACGAGAGCGGTGAACCACAGGACGGCCTTCTGCGCCTCCACGACATCTACGGCCTGAGCCTTCCCGCCGAGCTCGTCGTGTTGAGCGCGTGCAACACGGCCCTTGGCAAGGCGGTCAAGGGGGAGGGCCTCGTGGGCATGGTCCGGGGCTTCATGTACGCCGGCGCGAAACGTGTCGTAGCCAGTCACTGGAAAGTGGATGACGAGGCGACAGGAGAGCTGATGGCCCGGTTCTACGCGGAGATGTTCGAGCGGAATCAGCCGCCCGCCGCGGCCCTGCGTCAGGCGCAACTCGCCGTCCGCCAGCAGGGTCGATGGCAGGCACCCTTCTACTGGGCCGCCTTCGCACTTCAGGGCGAGTGGAAGTGACGCGTGACTGCCCCACTCCGACCGGACTCGCTGACCGCCGAAAGCTGGGATGCGCTCTTCGACTTCCTGGACCCGGCACGGGGAGAGATCCGGGGACGCGACCGGGACGCCGGGGCGGCAGCCAGGTTCCTCGAGATCACGCGGAAGCTGGCGTGCTTCTTCGCCGCACGCGGGTGCACGGCCGGGGACGACCTCGCCGCCGAGACGATGCTGAGGGTGGCTCGCAGGTGCCCTGTCGACGTCGCTGCGACGGCCGGTGATCGCGCGGCCTACGTCTATGGGGTTGCGCGGAACGTGCTGCACGAGTGGGTGCGCGAGACCCGGCGCGAGGCGACGAATCTGGAGTTGGCCGCCAGGGATCCCACCCTCGTGCCCCTCCCGGGTGCGTCTCGGACGACGCGGGAAGTGGACGAGCACCGGTGCCTGGAAGAGTGCCTGGGCCGGCTCACGCCGGCGGCGCGAGGGCTGGTTCTCGAGTACTACGCAGCAGAGAAGTCGGCGAAGATCGCGCGCCATCGTGACCTGGCCCGGCAGCTGGGCAAATCGCTCAACGCGTTGAGAATCGAAGTGCATCGCATCAGGAACACGCTGCGCCGCTGCGTCTCGGGATGCCTGCAGCAGCCCGTTCCGGGAACGCCGAGTTCCTGAGGTAACGACCATGAACGCTGAACGAGCCGTCGACGGCATCCTTCGTCGCTACTTTCTCGGGACGCTCGAGCCGGAGGTTCGCGACGACGTCGACAGACGAATCTTCAGCGACGACCGGATCTTCTGGGAGCAGCTGTGCCTGGCCGAGGACGAGCTCATCGACGCCTACGTCATCGGCGATCTCGACGGGAGCGAGCGGCAGAACTTCGAACGCTGCTTCCTGACGACGGCAGAGCGGAGAGAGAAACTGGCGTTCGCACGGGCCCTCAAGGCGCACGCCGAGCAGGCGCATGTCGCTGACACACGGTCACGGTACCTGCCTGCGGGCAGACTGTCCGTCCCCACCTGGGCAGCAGCCGCGGCCGCGGTCCTGCTGATGGTCCTGCCCGCGCTGTTCTGGCAGCTCGCCGGGCCGGACGCGGCACCGGGGGACGCCACGGCCTGGCTCTCGGCCGGTCTGGTTCGAAGCGTCGGGTCCGAGCTGGAGCGCGTGCGTGTGCCCCCGGGTTCCAAGCTTGTTCGCCTCCGGCTCGAGACGGAGGCCTCGGAATATTCCAGCTACGGCGCGACCCTGCACCTGGCCAGCGGTGAAGAGGTGTGGTCGCAAGGCCACCTTCGTCCCGCCGACTTCGATGGCCGCGAGGGCGTCGAGCTGACTCTGCCCGCCGAGCTGCTGAGCCCCGGCGACTACTACGTCAGGCTCCGCGGCGTATCACCGCCCGGGGACCCCGTCGTGATCGGCAGATACGATTTCCGCGCCACGACCGAGTAGCGACGCGGCGTCCAGCAGGCGCCTTGCCAGCTGATCTCAGGCGGCCGCCGGCCTAGTGCCGGCGAGCAGGGCGAGCTCCCGCCACTTCCAGTGGCAGTCGACGTCGACGAAGCCGATCGCCCGCAGCCAGGACAGCTGGGTCTCGACGTCCAACAGCTTGTTCGAAGGGTCTTCCTCCTCCGGAGCAACGCCGAGCACCGCGAGGAACCGCAGATGCAGCGACTCGGTCGGCGAAGCCACGTGCTCCAGATTCAGAAAGACGCCGCCCGGCCGGAGCAGCCGGTACACCTCTGCGTACAACGACCGCTTGCGATCGTGCGGCAGATGATGGATCGCGAAGCTCGAGACCACCACATCGAAAGTCCCCAGCGCCCCGCTCAGCGGCACGTTCAGATCGTGAGCAACGATCGTCACGAGCGCCTCGCCCTCGAAACGTCTCCGCAACTGCTCCAGCATCGTTTCGGAGAAATCCAGCGCCACGGCTTCGGTCTGCGGGCAGGCCTGCCTGACGAGCGCGAGCAGACGGCCGTCGCCGCTGCCCAGATCCAGGACCCTGTCCAGGGAAGCCGGCAGGAACTCCAGGAGTGCGCGTTCGCCCTCCTCACGTCGGGGGATGGAGTCGGCGCGCGCGAGGTATCCGAGGGCGTGGGTGGAAGAGCCCCAGAGATTGATGTTCGTATCCGGCATGGCTCGGGCGTCGAGGACTGCACCGTCATGCGCAGCAGGTCACTGGGGCGGCGAGGGCGGGTTCACGCCGCCGTCAGCGATGTACTGCGCCATCCGTTGCTCCAGCACCGGCAGCGGAACGGAGCCGAGCGCCAGGATGGCGTCGTGGAACGACCGCTGGTCGAACCTGGCGCCGAGCTGCTCTTCCGCTTCGCGGCGATGCCGGCGGATCTGCAGCTCGCCGAGCTTGTACGCGAGCGCCTGGCCCGGCCACGCGATGTAGCGCTCGACTTCGGTCGTGATTTCGTGCTCCGAGAGAGCCGCGCGGGTCCGCAGGTATGCCATCGCCTGTTCGCGGGTCCAGCCGAACTGGTGGATGCCCGTGTCGATGACCAGGCGGCTCGCCCGCCACATCTCGTATGTCAGGCGGCCGAAGTCCTCGTACGGTGTCTCGTAGATGCCCATGACCGTGCCCAGCCACTCTGTGTACAGTCCCCACCCCTCGCCGTAGCCCGAGAACGACGTTCCGCGCCTGAAGGCGGGACGCTCGGGTCCCTCGAGCGCGAGCGCGGCCTGAAAGCTGTGTCCGGGTGTGCACTCGTGCAGCGTCAGGGCCGGAAGCGTGTAGAGCGGGCGGGCCGGCAGGTTGTTGGTGTTCATCAGGCACGCCTCGAGCCCGCCGCGGCCCCCCGTGTAGATGGGCGCGAGCGCCTCGGGAACGGGCCGGATGCCATGCCGCCGCCGGGGCAGGAAACCGATCGTCTCGCCGAGCTTCCAGTCCGCCTTCTTCGACACGTATGCCGAGTACGACAGGAGCTCGCGCGGCGTCTTCGCGTAGAACTGCGGGTCGTTCCGCAGGAACCGGAAGAACTCGGCCATCGTCCCCTCGAAGTTCGCACGGCGCCTGGTCGCCTCCATCTCCGCCTCGATGCGGGCGACCTCCTTCAGGCCGATCTCGTGGATCTGTTTCGCGCTCAGGTCCAGCGTGGTGAACTTCTCGATCATGGCCTGGTAATAGGCCTCGCCATCGGGCAGCGAGGTCGCGGCCAGCGTGGTGCGCGCGCCGGGCAGGTACTCGGTCCGCATGAACGTGAGCAGCCGCTCGTAGGTCGGCGCGACGACGTCCCGGATCACCGTGGCGGCCTCGGCACGCATCGCCGCCTGGTCGGCCGCAGGGATCGTCGAGGGCATCTGCGCGAACGGCGCGTACAGCGGGTTGTTCGTGCCGCCCTGCACGTAGGGCTCGATCGTCGTGTCCCGCCCGGTGACAGAGACGCGCGGCACGGTGAAGCCGCGTGCCAGGCCGGCCCGCATGTTGGCGATCTGCTCGTCGAAGTAACGTGGCACGTCGCGGAGCCGCGCCAGATAGGCGCGATACGCGTCGGCCGTGGCGAACCCCTGGCGCGGCGTGAACTCGGTCCAGAAGAACGTGTCGCTGTTGAACGGCGCTTCGTAGGTTCGGAACCTCACGTCGTTGGCGAGTGCGCGCAGGGAGGCGCGGAACACCTGAGCGTTCACCTTCTCCTCGGCAGAGAGCTCGTCGAACGGAATCGTGTCGAGCGTCGTCAGCGTTCGCGTCCAGTAGGCCAGGCGGGCCTGCTGAGAGGCGGCATCGACGCGGGGGAATCGATCGCTGGCGCCCGCGCCGCCGGGTTGATCTCCGCGCCGCGCCAGCTCCCGCTGCCGCCAGGTCCACTCGTCCGTGTAAAGAGCGCGGAGTCGCGCGTCAGCGGAGCCGGGATCGCGCTGCGTCTCGGTGGTGGCAGCCAGGATGACGAAGGCCGAGCACAGGACGAGAGAGGTCAGCAGGATGCGAACGAGCGATGTCGACATGACGGCGCTTCCTCCTGGAACATCCGGATGCCGAGCCCGTTCGGGGAGACGGCGCCGCGGGCCATCGATCGGGATGGCAGCCTGAGCGTCCGTGCCCGGAAAAGAGCCTGCTCCGGGGCGCCGACCGCGTCATACTCGGACACCAGCGCACTCACGGCGTCGCGGAGCCCAGAAGCAGCTCTCCTTCGCAGGTGGGTGTTCGGCGGCCGCAATCATACCAGCCGAAGGGATCCCCCTCGAACAGAAGCCACCGCCCTTGTACAGGCATTCCCCGCGTATATGCGATTAGCAGCGAGTGTTCCGCGAGTACGTCAGGCCGAAAGACCTTTTCACCTGACCGTTGCCGGCCGTGGCGTCGAGTGGGACCAGAGCGAGGGGACCGGCTGCCGGAAGATGCCGGAGCGCCTACGGCCGCGCCGCAACCGCCGAGAATCCCCGCCGGCTGCGCTCGCGCGGCCGCGCGTCAGCGTCCCCCGCTTTCTCGGCATCGATGGGAAGCATGGCACGGGCGCCCGGGTGGGCGGGCGGCAGCGGACCGACCCGCCGCCTGAACGCGATCAGGCCGGCAGCGAGCGCGCCGCCGAGCAAAAGCGCGATTGCCATCGTCAGCCGGATTCTCGGAACGAAGATCGCGATCGTGACTGCCATGGCCACCATCCCGAGGCCGCCGATGCCGGACACCCGGATACTGGACATGTTGATCATGTCCGTGGACGGTGGTGCGAGGCGGCCCTCGGCCGAGACACGCCCGCCCCGACGCGAGAAGCGGACCATCAGCAGCGCGACCAGTATGCCGCCGAGCACCCCGGGAATCATGATCAGGACGAAGGGTTCCATCTGGCACCTCCCGGGAACGGGCGCCCTAGGCGGGGAAATAGGCGATGACGAACACCAGCGCGACAAGGGCGAGCAGACCGCCGAGAATCGCGACGAACAGCGAGAAGTGGGGCCAGCCGAGCGCCAGAAGGCCGTTCCTGCGGACGACCCGCCGGGACTGCCGGTCCAGCTGGACGTAGCCATGGGCGGTCATCGATCACCTCCTGCCTGAATTCCCCTCCAGTGTGACACCGAAGCCGCCCCGATGTTCCCGTACGCGGCCGCGGTAACACCACATCCCGCTCCCAGGGCCTGTCCCCTTCGAGTCACGTGTGCTCTGCACGTGCCCGGCCGAAGCCGTATTCCGCAGGCGATTCACCTCCGTCACGGGCTGGCGTAAACTCGCGGCCACTCGTTCCACAGGGCGCCCGGCCGGCGCCGTCAGCCTGGTTTCTTCGCGCCGAAGCGATCGAATCTGAAGAGCGGATCGGCCCGTCGATCGTCGAGCACGAGGCCCGCCGTCAGTTCCCCGAGCGCCGGACCGACCTTGAACCCGTGTCCGGAACCGCCTCCCACGGCCCAGGCGTTCTGCAGCGAAGGTATGCGATCGATGATGTAGTGTCCGTCCAGGCTGTTCTCGTACTGACAGACGCGTGCTTCCAGGAGCGGCGCGCCTTTCATCGCCGGGAAGCGCGACTCCATGTACCGACGGGCTGCCGCGATTCCCGCCGTCGACGGCTGCCGATCTCCGTCAGTTGGATCGAAAGCGGGACCACGGGCGTCGTCCGCGAGCTTGAAGCCGCGCCAGCGATTGCCGGGAATCCCGTAGAACAGCCGCGGCCCGTTGTCGATCCAGCATGGCAGCGCCCCATCCTCGAAGCGGGTGTCGCCGGCGGGTGTGCCAAAGAAGAAGATCTCCTGGCGCGTCGGTTGAATCAGCTGTCCGAACACCTCGGGCAGCAGCGTTCGCAGCCAGGGTCCGGCCGCCAACACGAAGCGATCGGCCGTCAGGCGTTCGCCATCCCGGCTGCGGACACTCCGCACTTCACCGGCTGCGTGATCCAGGGTGACGAACGCCTGGCGGTATTCGCCCCCTTCCGCGATGAACGCGTCGAGCACTGCCTGGCAGGCGAGCCGGGCCATCAGATACCCGGCAGCAGGTTCAAACAGCCCCCACCGCACGTTCGAGAAATCGATCTGCGGATATCGCCTGGCGAGCGCGGCCGGCATGAGCTGTTCGATCTCGAGGCTCGCACTCTCGAGCAGCGGGATCGACGCGCGCTCGTAGCTGTCGTCCTGGCCGGCCATCCAGAGTACCCCGATGCGGTGCATCAGCGGGCGGTTCCAGCGCGTCTGATGCTCGGGCCAGAGTTGCAGGGCGCGCGCGACGAGCGTGACATATGGTCGATCCGGGCCATAGATCGCGCGGATGATGCGGGTTTCGCCCCCTGAGCTCGCGCGCGAATTGCCTGGCCCCCACGCGTCCACGAGCGTGACGCGTGCGCCGCGGCGCAGCAGGTACAGCGCCGTCCAGCCGCCGAATGCGCCGGCGCCCACGACGAGCACATGACGACGCGCGGGCTGGCCCCGGCTGACCACGCCGGCCAGAGGAGCGGCGACGGCCGCCTGAAGAAAGCGCCGGCGAGTACCGGGCCCCGGGAGCATGCCGGCTGAGTTTACATGATGCGCCCGCTGCTCCTGTTGCGGGTCACCGACCAGCCGAGTACAGTTGGCCTCCATGTTCATTCAGGGCGCCGGACGGGCGGAGCGGACATACGACGCCATCGTCGTGGGTTCCGGGATCAGCGGCGGCTGGGCGGCGAAGGAGCTGACCGGGAAGGGATTGCGAACGCTGGTGCTCGAGCGCGGCCGCGATGTGAAACATCCCGACTACCCGACCGCGATGATGGAGAGCTGGCAGTTTCCCGGACGGAACCGGCTCTCGAGGGCGGACCTGGCGAAACAGGAGAAGCAGAGCCGCACCGGCTACACGACGCACCCGGCGTCGGCTCACTGGTTCGTCGACGACCTCGAGAATCCGTACAGCGAGGTGCAGCGGTTCGACTGGATGCGCGGGTACCACGTCGGCGGGCGGTCGCTGCTCTGGGGCCGGCAGTCGTACCGTTTCAACGAGCTCGACTTCGAGGCCAACGCGCGCGACGGCGTCGGCGTGGACTGGCCGATCCGTTACGGTGACCTCGCGCCCTGGTACGACTACGTCGAACGCTTTGCCGGCATCAGCGGCAGTCTCGAGGGGCTGCCGCAGCTTCCGGACGGCCGGTTCCTGCCGCCGATGCAGATGAACTGCCTCGAGGTGCAGGTGAAGGAACGAATAGCGAAAGCCTTCGACGGCCGCCCGATGATCATCGGCCGCGTGGCCAACCTGACGCAGCCGCACAATGGGCGCGGCGGCTGCCAGTATCGAAACCGCTGCATCCGCGGTTGTCCGTTCGGCGCCTATTTCAGCAGCAATGCCTCGACCCTGCCGGCGGCTTACGAGACGGGCCGTCTGACGCTGCGCCCCTACTCCATCGTCACGGACCTCGTCTACGACCCGAAAACCAGCCGCGCCACCGGCGTGCGCATCGTCGACGCGCAGACCAGCGAAACGGCGGAGTACTTCGCCCGCGTGATCTTCCTCTGCGCGTCGGCGATCGCGTCGACCTACATCCTGCTCAACTCCGTGTCCGGCCGGTTCCCCGGCGGGCTCGGCAACGACAGCGGTGAGCTCGGCCGCAACCTCATGGATCACCACTTCCGGGTGGGCGCCACGGGTCTGTCCGAGGAGTTCGGCGATCGTTTCTACAAGGGCCAGCGCCCGAACGGCATCTACATCCCGCGTTTCCGCAACCTCGACGAGCGGTCGCGTCAGAAAGACTACATCCGCGGCTTCGGATATCAGGGCAGCGCGAGCCGCGAGAACTGGGCCCGCGGCATCAAGGAACTGAGCTACTTCGGCGCCGACCTGAAGGCCGACCTGATCGCGCCCGGCCCGTGGCGCTTCGGCATCGGCTCGTGGGGCGAGTGTCTCCCGTACCACGAGAACCGGATGTACCTCAATCGCGATCTCCGCGACAAGTGGGGACTGCCGACCGTCACCTTCGACTGCGGCTGGAAGACCAACGAGGTCAACATGCGGAAGGACATGATGAACTCGGCCGCCGAGATGCTCGACGCCGCGGGACTGAAGAACGTGACGCCGTTCGACGACGGGAGCGCGCCCGGGCTGTGCATCCACGAGATGGGCACGGCGCGTATGGGGCGCAACCCCAAGACCTCGGTGCTGAACGGGTGGAACCAGGTGCACGCGGTGCCCAACGTGTTCGTGACCGACGGCGCCTGCATGACGTCGAGCTCCTGTGTGAACCCGTCGCTGACCTACATGGCACTGACGGCGCGGGCGTGCGACCATGCGGTTGCCGAGATCAACAAAGGCCACCTCTGAACGTTGCGTATGGAGCCACTCGAACACACAGCTCAGGCCGGCGTGACCCGCCGCGAAGCCATTCGCCGGGCAGCCCTGCTGGCCGGCATCGCCATCGCGCCTGAGTGGCTGGCCGCCGCGGAACAGCCGGCCGCGACCGGGCAGAAGGCGTACCTCACGGCCGCGCAGGGCGCGATCGTGGCCGCCATCGCGGATCGCATTCTTCCGCGGACGGATACCCCTGGCGCGCGCGACGTCGGCGTGCCTGCGTTCATCGATCGGCTGTACGGCGAGTTCATGACCGAGGCCGAGCGGGCCCTGCTCGCGGGCGGTCTCGCGGACGTCGACGAGGCGGCACGATCCATCGAAGGAGGGGCCTTCGGCAGCCTTGCCGCAGAGCGCCAGGATGTGCTGCTCCGCGGCATCGCACGCGCGGAGGAGGGTCGCGACCAGGGCTTCTTCCGCCTGATTCGATCGGCAACGGTGCTCGGATACTTCACGTCGGAGGAGGTTGGCCGCAACGTCCTGAACTACGACCCCGTCCCAGGCCGCTACGACGGATGTGTGCCGATCGCCCAGGTCGGCCGGCGCAACTGGACGACGTGAACCGGGTGTCTGGAGCGGCGCGCTTCTGAGTTCCCTGCAGAGCTTCTACTGCGGGGCTTCCCCGCTGAGCGCCCGCTGCGCCCTGTATTGGCCGGCCGTTTGCTACGCCACGCGCGGAGGCTCCCCATGCAGTCCAACGCACGAGTCCGTCCGCGCCTCGTCAACGCTCCACGGGCGGCATGCCTGCTCGCGGCCGGCATCCTTCTGAGCCCGTCGTGCAGCGACGGCGACGCGACCCAGTCCGCTACCGGCCCCACTTTCGTCGCTTCGTCGTCGCTCACCGTTCGCGCGGCATCGCCGACGGTGAGGGCGCAACCCGTCGGCAGGCCGTCCTGCCCGTCGGTGGCGCCGTTCACCGTTCCGATCGTCATCGTGATCACATCGACGGGCCCGGACGACGTCGTCGTCACGGGGTTCCGCCTGCAGTTCACCGACACGCTGGGGCGACGGACGCCGCAAGTGAATCTCGGGATGCCGCAGGTGACGGCGCCGATGCCGCCCGTCACCCTTCCCGCGCCCGTGCCGTCGGACCAGACAGCCTTCACGAGAACCGTCCCGTTGAGCTTCGGTATCGGATGCGATACAGGGACGAGCGGCACGATCGTGATCGTCGTCGACACGTCGGACCGCCACGGACGACGGCGCGGCCACGAGGTGACGGTTGCGGTTCAGTGAGTGCGCGCCGCGTCGGGGCAGGATTTGCCCGCGGGGATCCGTTTTCGCGCACCGGGCCACCGGTCGCATCGAGGGGCGACTTCGATGTCGCCCCGGTCGGGAAGACGATACACTCGCGCCATGTGGCGAACCGCTGTCGCGTGTGTCCTGACCGTCGGCTGGCTTGGATCCGACGGGGAGCGTCCCCCGCAAACGCCGGCATCGCCGGGCGAATCGCTGGCGATGGCCGAATCCCTGGTCTGGCAGGACGAGTTCGCCGCGGAAGGCCCGCCCGATGCCACGCGGTGGGACTACGAGGTCGGCCTGATCCGGAATGACGAGCGGCAGTACTACACGCGCAATCGACGGGAGAACGCGCGCGTGGAGGGCGGCAGGCTGATCATCGAGGCGCATCGCGAGCGCTACGAAGGAGCCGATTACACCTCGGCGAGCCTGACCAGCCGTGCCAGCTGGACTTACGGCCGCATCGAAGTGCGGGCGAAGCTGCCCCGCGGGCGCGGCAGCTGGCCCGCCATCTGGACGCTCGGGACGAACATCCGCGACGTCGGCTGGCCCGCCTGCGGCGAGATCGACATCATGGAACACGTGGGATTCGATCCGGGACGCGTCCACGCCAACATCCACACGAAGGCCTACAACCACGTCCAGGGAACCAACAAGGGCCACAGCGTACTGGTCCAGGGGGCGGACGAGGACTTCCACGTCTACTCGGCGGCCTGGTCCCCCGAGCGGATCGACGTGTCGATCGACGGCATGCGCTACTTCACCTTCGCGAAAGAAGCGACCGGCGGCGACGCGGTGTGGCCCTTCGACAAGGCGCAGTATCTGATTCTCAATCTGGCGATCGGCGGGAGCTGGGGCGGCCGGAACGGGATCGACGATGCCGCTTTTCCGATGCGGTACGAGATCGACTACGTGAGGGTGTACCGGTAGGGAATACAGCCGGTAGCTCTTGCTTACACCATCGCACCGAGCTTGAGCGTCGTCCCCCAGTTCCGCGTCGTGACCTCGTCGCGCAGCAGCCGCGCCAGCTGCTCGAGCGCCTCGCTCTCGAGCACGCCTCCGGGACACCAGATGTAGGCGGCCCGGCTGCCGAGGCCGAACGCCTCGGATGGCCAGCGTGCCGCGGCCAGGGGTTCGAGCTTCCGCAGCCAGGCGGACGACGAGGGCACGGCGACCAGGCAGCGCGATGGATCCGTCACCATCTCGCCAAACGGCTGCTCCGCCACGATGGTGCGTAGCTCGCGTGCGGTGAGCACCGTGACGCGGGACGTCACCCGCAGCCGCGCTGCGATCGCCGCTTCGATTCGCGCCGCCAGCTGACCGGCCCGCTGGCCGGGCGCGCTGAAGACGACGTTGCCGCTGTTGAGGAGCGTGCGGACGTCCTGGCAGCCCAGTTCGGCGACGATCTGCCGCAGGTCCGCCATCGCCACGCGCTTGGCTTTTCCGACGTTGATGCCGCGCAGCAGAGCGACGTGCCTCACCACCGGCCGGATTATAACGGCGGAATTCAGCTGCTGGCTCGCCGACCGCGCCGACCAGACAGACAGCCCCGCCGCGCTCTCCGGATCCCTTGTCTCGAGCCGAGGTCTCCGAGCCGGTCCAGGACAAGGCGATTGGATGCGCTCGAGTTCAACGCGAGCCTGGCTCTACCGCCTGCTCGCGTTTCGTGGTGCCAATGACAGCACGATACGCTCCGGCGGCCGCTCGCCGGTGTCCTGCATCCTCGTGCCCTGCACCATGCGGGCGATCTGGCTGATGTAGACTGGGCGCGCCGGGCCTGTGCCCGGTCCACCCTGGAGAACCGCTGATGGCCCAGTATCCTGACGTCCCCACCGGGAGCGGCAAGCACCCGATTCCGTTCGTCGCCATCTCGGCCAACGATCTGGCGTCATCCACGGCCTTCTACGGGAGGCTCTTCGGCTGGCAGACGCACGCGGTGACGCCTGAGATCACCGGCGCTGCGACGCCGGCGGGTCCGAACGTTTCGCTGCGCGCCAACACGCCCGACGGGTTCCCCGGCGTGGTACCGTTCATCGGCGTGCCCGACGTTCACGCCATGCTGGACCGCATCGCCGCCGGCGGCGGCACGATCGAGCGCGCTCCGTGGAGCGTGCCGATGGCCGGCATCCTGGCGCGCTTCGCCGATCCTTCCGGAACCATCTACGGGCTGACCGGCGGCGTGCCGGGCCCGCTCGCCCCGATTCCGGTGCCCTTCGGTTCGAATCCCAGGCCCCCCGCGGGAACGATTTGCAGCGTCGAAATGTACTCGAGGGATCACACGATGACCGCCAGGTTCTTCAATGAACTGTTCGAGTGGGGGACGCGCGAGACGATGCCGGAGTATCTGGGATTCGACCCGGGTGGCGGCATCAGCGGGGTGTTCCAGTCGCACACCCCGTCGCTGCCGGCGTTGGCGTATATCTACGTCGCCGACGTGGCCGCCACGCTGACGGACATCGAGGTTGCAGGAGGCACGCGTACGGCGGACCCGATGTCGGCTCCAGGGATGGGGACCTTCGGATACTTCACGGATCCGTCCGGAACCAGCATGGGGCTGATCGGGCCTTGAGGAGATTCGATTCAGTCGTCTCATGGTCGAGGACGGTTCTTGTACGAGCACGCAGAGATCAACGCATTTGGACGAACGGCGCCGTGGCAGCGCTGAGGTGAGTGCAATGGGTCGTTTGCGTTCTCGAATGCGTCGGTCCGCCGGCTGGATCTACTGCTGTCGGAGCGCGTCCGCAGGATCGATCGAGCACGCGCGCCAGGCCGGTATCCCGGCCGCGGCCACGCCAACAGCGCCCAGGGCGATGACGCTGACGGCGTACGGACCGATGGCGCCCGCGGTGGTCCCGTAGAGCAGGCCCTCCGCGAGCCGGGCGGCCGCGACGGCCAGCGGCAGCCCGGCGGCGATGCCGGCGACGACCTGGAGTACGCCGCCGTAGATGACGTGCCCGGCCACGCGGCGCCGCGAAGCGCCGAGCGCCATGCGCACCCCCAGCTCGGACCGTCGCCTCGCCACCGCATAGCTCAGCGTTCCGTAGAGACCGATCGCCACAAGCCCGACCGCCAGCGCCGCCAATGCCCCGGCCAGTCGTGAAAGCAGCCGCTCGCTCACCAGCGTCGCGTCGATCTGCTCCTGAACATCCAGCACGTCCGACACGAGCGTCCTCGCGTGCACGGCGCGGATCTCATGCGCAACGGCGCGTGTCATGGCCCGCGACGCCTGGTCGGAGGCAACGGACAGTGTCGTGCGGGTGAGGCGATCCAGCGGCTGCCAGATGGGGATGTAGACGAACCTGGCCGCTTCCTCCCTGAGGCTGCGATGCTTGTGGTCGCGGACGATGCCGATGATCTCGTACGTGGAAGCGTTGAACGACACCCGCTCGCCAATCGGGTTACGGCCTGCGAAGTACGCCCGAGCCGCAGCCTCGTTGACGACGGCGACTGGTGCGGCGCCCGCGGCGTCGCGTGCGGTGAACGTACGGCCGGAGGCGAGCTGGATCCCGAACGCCTCGAAATAGTCCTCCGAGACGTGATTGAGGCGCACGGTGCGATCCCGCTCGGATTGCGGCTGAAAACCGGGGACGGTAACGTTGCGGCCCGTATCGCGGCCTGACAGCGGCGTCAGCACCGACAGGCTTGCGGACCGGACGCCCGGCAGCGCGCGCACCCGGTCGAGCACGCTGCGCCAGATCTGCTCCCGCGCGTGAGCCGGTGCTTCCCCCGCCAGCATCGGATCGATCGACATCGTCAGGACGCGGGTGCCGCTGAATCCCAGATCGACGGCGCGCAGGTTCAGCATCGTCCGCCCGAACAGCGTGGCCGAGACAAGCAGCACCAGCGACAGCGCCACCTGGCCAGCCACCAGAAGTCCGCTCGCCGCACGCGACCGGCCTGCCCCGTGGGCCCGCGAGTCGCCGTCCTTCATTGCCGACTGCAGATCGACGCGACGGGCGCGGACGGCGGGCCAGAGGCCGGTCAGCAGGGCCGCGGCCAGCGTGACCGCCAGGGCATAGCCCGCGATCCTCCAGTCGTACCCGACGTCGAGCAGGATGGGAGTGCGGCCGAGAGTGAAGAAGCTGGTGACCGCATCGGTCGCCACACGCGCGACGATCAGGCCGGCTGCCCCGCCGAGCAGGAATAACAGGAGGGTCTCGGTGAGCAACTGGCGGACGAGGCGGCCCTCTCCGGCACCGGTCGCGAGCCGGATCGCCAGCTCGCGGCGCCTGGCCGTGCCGCGGGCCAGCAGCAGGTTGCCCAGGTTCGCACACGCGGTGAGCAGGACGAGCGCCGAGATCAACGTGAGGACGAGGAGCGGGCGCGAGAAGCGGGTGCGCAGCCGGTCGCCGCCCCGTCCCGCAGGTGCCAGCTCCAGACGATCGAAATGCCTGCGGCGCATCTCGCGCGATGCCGCCTGTGGACGGCCGTCCATGAACGCCTGGAAGATCGCGTTCGCCTGGGCCGCCGCCTGATCCGGCGTGATGTCGTTGCGCAGCCGGGCGATCGCGTCGAACCACCAGGTATCCGCGTTGCCGAGCAGGGTGCCGGCCTGCGTGATCGGGAAGGTCACCTCGATCTGACGGCCGGGCAGGAGCCCGTTGAACTCCGGAGGAGTGACACCGACGATCGTGAACACGCGATCGCCGGCGCGCAGCGCCCGGCCTATCGTGTCCACCCTGCCGCCGAATCGGCGCTGCCAGTACCGGTAGCTGATCACCGCGACCGGCGGGTCCAGGCGCTCGTCTGCCGCCGTGAGCAGCCGCCCGACGAGCGGCCTGACGCCGAGGAGCTCGAAATAGGTACCGGAAGCGACCTGGCCAAACGCCTGCTCCAGGTTCCCGTCGATCTCCAGCCGCAGCTCGTCGCTGGCAAAAGCGGCCATTCCGACGAATGCGGACGTTCCGTCGCGCACCTGCTCGTAGCACGGGTAGGGCGGCGCTCCGCCCCGGCTGTCCGTCCCCGCGACCTGGAGAAAGACCAGCTCGGACGCCCGCTCCACCGGCAAGGTGCGGAGCAACACAGCGTCCACGAGGCTGAAGATCGCCGTATTCGCGCCAATGCCGAGCGCAAGTGAAAGAATGGCCGTGGCCGCGAACACCGGCGACCCGGCGAGGAGCCGAAGCCCGTACCGGGCGTCGCCGGCCGCGTCTTCGAGCCAACGGAGCTGTCGCATGACGGGATCTCCCGAGTGACATAGACGGCCAACACGCTCTCCGCGTTAGCAGCCGCTGAATCCCGAGCAATACGAGGGGCCTCTCCAGTTGCCCACCCGCCTGCGCCGGACCCGCGAAGCCATGTAAGGCGCGCCAAGGGCGCGCCGCCGGAGCGGAGCGGGGATCGTGGGGCCCCGCGAGCGACGGCGATGGGGGGTCCGGCGGGGCGAAGCCCCCCGGTTTCTCTTTAGAATCCGCCGCCGCCACCCCCGCCGAACCCGCCGCCGCTGCGGCCGCCGCTGAATCCCGAGCCGCCGCTGCCGCGGGGGGACGAGGCCATGACCGTCGCGGCCTGGGCCGACATGGCATTGAGGCTGGAGGTGAACCGGGACGGCCTGAACGAGGGCATGCCGGTCGGGCCCGTATACCACCGCGGCGGCTCCTGCGCGACCCCTTCGAACGCCCTGGCCCAGTTGTCCTCGACCCCGAGCGCCATCGCGTACGGCAGGAAGCGTTCGAACAGCTCCGGGGTCGTGATCATGCGCTCCATGCGGTCGCCTTCGACGCGGGCGAGGAACTCCTGGAAGCCGCGGACCTTCTCCAGCTCGCGCGTACCGCGGATCGTGCGCGAGGGCATGAAGAAGCCGAAGATGGCGACGATCAGCCCCGAGACCACGCCGGCGATGATCGCCGACACCGGCTGCCTCCCGAGCGAGGTCATGATCACGCCGCCGGCCACGGCGATGACCGCGCCGGCGACGAGGGCGCCGACGAGGTACAGCGCTCGCACCCGGTCCGGCCGGGCGGTATAGAACCCGTTGCGCACCAGCATGCCGTAGAGGTCGTTCTTGAGCCGGGGCAGGTTCCGGTAGAACCTGTTCTTCAGCTGCGAGAGCGTGACCGAGTCCCCCGACGCGAACATCCCGCCGAGCAGATCGCGCTCGTAGGTCCGGAGCCCGCTCCACGAGTCGCGCGGTTTCGTCAGCGTGAACGTGTATTCCGTGTTCGACATCAGGCCGAAGAGATACTCGGCCTTCGATTCCGTGATGTGGATGTAGCCCCGGACCGCGAGATCCACCATCGTCGCGGTGATGTCGCGCATGTCGGGCGTGCCGTCGGCGAGCGTTCCCAGCTCGGCGGGCGTGAGATTGTCGGGCGGCTCGTAGCGCGCGGCGATCGGCGCGAGCTCGGGGTCGCGGCCGCGGGCCCGCCAGAGCTGCAGCATGCCGAGAAAGACGAGCGGCGGCAGCGCCAGCGGTAAGTTGCTGTACACCACGTCAGCCGTGCGCTCGAGTGTGGTGGGTCGATGGACCACGCCCGGCTCCCACCCGACCACGATCGTGAGCCCTTCGCGGAAGCCCAGCGCGCGCTCCGTCTGCACGCTCACGCCCTGCGCCTCGATCGAGACGGCTGTCTGCTCGGTCGAGCCGTATGCGCCGCGAAAGGCGGTGGCGCGCACGCCCGAGACATTTTCCGGCAGCCGCACCCTCGCCGACGCCGACTCGATCGGCACCTCCCATTCGTCGCCCGTCACGTTCCAGTACAGCTCGTCGTGCGTCTCGAAGAACCGCAGAGCGTTCGGCACCCGGTAGCGGATGCGCACCCGCTTCGTCGTGTCGGTGGCGCCGGGCACCCAGATCTTGAACTTGCGGTAATGCCGTTCCCGGCTGCTCTCGTATTCCAGCGGCCGGTTCTCGTCGTCGGTAATCGAGAGCACCTGCAGGCGAAGCGTGTAGTTCAGCCCGTGTGGTGACCGATACTCGACCGGAATCGTCCGGAAGATGCCGTTCCACGATCCGGTGAAGCGCGGCACGATGACTTCCTCGACGGTGACCATTCCGCCGGGTGCGACCTCGATGTCGGCATCGAGCCGTTCGATGACCAGCGAGCGCTGGGCGAGAGCGGGCGCTGCGTGGAGCAGCAGCGCCAGAACGGCGAGCGCAATCAAAACTTCACCCGTGGCGTCTCCCGCTCGGCGTCCGGAATCTCGAAGAACTCGCGGTTCCGGAAGCCGAACACGCCGGCGACGATGTTCGACGGGACCTGCTGGACGCGCGTGTTCAGATCGCGGACAACGGCGTTGTAATAGCGCCGAGCGTTCTGAATCGCCTCTTCGACGCTCGCCAGCGTCGCCTGGAGCTGCGAGAAGTTCTCCGACGCGCGCAGCTGCGGATACGCCTCGGCGAGCGCGAACAGGCCGCGCAGCGCGGCCGTCAACGCTCCCTCCGCCTGGCCGCGCTCGGCCGGGCCGCTGCCCTGGACCGACACGGCGCGGTTGCGCGCGCTGATCACCGCGTCGAGCGTGCCGCGCTCGTGCGCGGCGTAGCCCTTGACCGTCTCCACCACGTTCGGGATCAGGTCGTGCCGCCGCTTGAGCTGCACGTCGATGTCGGCCCAGGCGTTGTCGGTCCGGACGTTCAGCTTCACGAGACTGTTGTAGATGCCGATGACGGCCACGGCGATTGCGGCAAGAACGAGGAGTACGACGATGGTGGTCATGGGTCGGGTCCAGTTCCTGAGCGATTCAGACGAGTGTCGGCGGCGCCAGCTCAGGCTACACAACCAACGGAGGTTCTGCAACGCGCGGCCGGGGGTCGTCGACGGGAGTCAGCTTGAAGTCGTTCGGCCAGGTTGACGTGCAGCTGTCACTTGGTGGAATCCCGACGCTGTCACGAAAAGCTGGCAGGTGTCCAGCCTCACACGCTGACGCTGTGGACGAGGGGCTCTCTCAATTCTGCATGCCCCAGGTCGCACTCCTCGATCGCGCGCGGCTCCTCCGCGGCGCACGACCGCTGGGGTGCCTGCGATCTGAAACGTGTTCCTGCTGCGCGATGAGGCTCGTGAGGATCGTCGATTTCGGCCTCGCCAGGCTCGACCGCGTGCCGTCAGCAGAACCGATTCAAGGCTTTGCCGCAATGAGGTACAACCGGTTCGCGGTGGCCAGATAGAGCGCATCGCCGATCAGCGCCGGAGGCGAATAGAGCGGCGCATCCATCTCGATCTGCGCCAGCAACTGCTTTCGCCGTCCGGCACGAAGGACGGTCATGCTGCCGTCGACGTTGCCGACGTAAAGCCGGTCGCCGGCCAGCAGGAGACTTCCCCAGATGGCGTCGTTCGTCTCGTGCTTCCAGACATGGGCGCCGGTTGCCGCGTCCAGGCAGTGAATCGTTCCGCCCAGGTCCCCGACGTACAGGAGACCGTCCTTCGCCATGGGCGTTCCCACCACGCGACCGACCTCGCGGGAACTCCAGAGGAGCCTGCTCCCGGTGACGTCTCCCTGACCGTTGGGACTGATCGCGTGAACCAATGACGGTCCGTCGCCGTGCCCGGGACTCTGCCCCATCGCGACGAAGACGCGGCCCTCGGCGAAGACCGGTGAAGCAATGATGGAGCCGCGCGAAAAGACTCCCGGGCGCGGAAGCCAGCGGGCGTCTTTCGGATTGCCGTCGAATCGCCAGACTTCGTGACCCGACGCCGGGTCGTACGAGCGCAGCCAGCCATCGCCTCCGCCGAAGAGCACCTGTATCCGCCCATTGACGTCGGCCGCCACGGGGCTGGACCACTGGCCGTGCAGCACCCGCTCGCCCGGGCCGATGGCGCGCCAGACGACATCGCCGGAACGCTTGTCCACCGCGATCAGGCTCGCAGCGCGCGGCGATGCAACGCGCGTGTGGCCTTCGTTCTGCCCGTTGGAGGTGGAGACCATGAGCAGATCGCCTACGGGCAACACTTCGCTGTTGGTGGCTTCATGCGGAAACACACCGAGTCGGCCACACATGTCCAGCTCCCAGACGATGTCGGCCGCGGCGTTGTCCTGGAAGGCCTCATCCCGGTACGGACCGTCGTTCTCCCCATCCCGGAAACCCTGTGCGTCGAGGCAACGGAGCTGGCACTCGGCAGTGACGTAGTACAACCGCTCCCCTTCCACATACGGCGCGCTCGTCGTCGACGGCAACAGAAACTCCCGCAGGCCTCGCTCTACTCTCGGGGCCACGTCCTGCCAGAGGAACCTGCCATCTGTCGCGTGGAATGCCACGAGCACGCCGGCCTCTTCCTCGTAGGCGGGGTTCATGTGCCTGGCGTTGTCGGTGCCCACGTAGACCGTGTCGCCAGCGACCACCGGGCGACCAAACGTCTCGCTCCCCAACTCGACACTCCAGACGATGTTCCGGCCGGTGGTCGTATCCCAGTCAACCGGAGGATTGCCCGTTTGGACCACTGATGTCTGGAGTGAGGGCGCGACCGAAGGTGCGGGCACAAGGTGTGACGCGACAGGTTGGCCAGATTCGACTCCAGCGATTCGACTCAACGCCCACTGAGCTTCGTCACGCAATGCGGGATCGTTTGCTGCCGCCTTCAGCGCCTCACGGGCCGACTGTGCCTTCGGTCCGATGCTTCCCAGCGCTCCGGCCGCGAAGATACGCACATAGAGGTATTCATCCTCCAGAGCTTCAATCAACTGCGGCACTGCCGACTGCGCTGCCGGGCCGATGCTCGCGAGGGCCTCACACGCCGCCCATCGAACGCCGGGAACGGGATCGCCCAGGGCTTCGGTCAGGGCGTGCGTCGCCCTGGCCGCGCCCGGACCGATGGACGCCAGGGCCTCGGCCGCGTAGATGCGGACGTATGGATTCTGGTGCGAAAGAGTCTCGACGAGAGCGGGTGCCGAAGGGCTGGCCTTCCCGCCCAGAGCGCCGAGGGCGCGCGCGGCATCGGCCGCGACCATCGCATCCTCGTCTCTCAGCGCCCGCCTCAACGCTGGTTGGATCGATTCTGTATGGGGCGTCAGGTCGATCAAGACATCGACGGCGCTGCGCCGGATGGAGTCCCACTCGTGCCGCAGCAGGTCCAGCAGCAGCGGAATGGCAGGAGGACCGATCCGCCGGATGATTTCAACAGTCACACCATGCAGGTCTTCATGCTCAGGGTCGAGGAATCGGCTCAGGAGGGGGAGCGAACGCCGCGCCCCCTGGACCAGGGCCGCTTCGGCGGTTGCGCGGACCTTCGGATCGTCGGCCAGCAGGCGATGTACCCAGTCGCGTACGACGGCGGGATTCGTGGAAAGACTCGACTCCGTCCGGGGCAGCGGTGATTGGGACGGTGCGGGCGCCTGGCTCAGGCCGGCCGCAACCAGTAAAGCGAGCGCATGGTTCCTCATGAAGGATAGGACGTCGCGTTTCGTGGCGACGGTCTGACTCGAGCGCTACCGTCTGTCCGCGAACTCGGCAAACCAGTTCTGCACGACCGTGATGCTCGGCATCGAGCCGTCTGGATCCGCGACGCGGCGAGCAGCAATGAAGCGCTCGCCGTTGGCAAGCACCGCAAATCCCAGGGTCAAGTCAACCGCGATCGGATCACCTTTGAACACTTCGCGGGGTTCGCCGAACGCGAACGCGCCACCGGCGGACTTGACGTCCACTTCCATCAGGATGTTGCCGTACGCACGGAACCACAGCTTGTCGCCACGGGCGCTCCAGCGCGCGTCGGTCCCGCCGTCCAGTGACACCTGCCACTGGCCGGCGCCAGCCGGAAACGGCCGGACGTAGACTTCGTACCGCCCGGACTCGTTCGACTGATAGGCCACGTATGCTCCGTCGGGCGATACTGTCGGACTCTCCTGTGAGCCGGGGCGGTCGAGGAGCACTTTCGGCGCGGCGTCGCCGGGGCCGCGATAGAAGAGGTCCATGTCGGATTCCCTGGTGTCGTTGCTGTGCGTGTAGACCAGCGTTCCGTCGTTCGAGAAGGACCCACAGCACCCGTCGCCCAGGTCCTCCTGCGCACCGCGTCCGTCGGCTGGCTGCGCGCTCATGACCGGCCGAAGCCGCCCGCGAACGGAGTACGTGAAGACCACGCGATTATTGGCCGTCCAGGCCGAGAGCATGACGTCGCTCTCGAGAAACGTCAGCCGCCGGCGACCGGCGATCTGCAGGTCCTGGATCCAGACGTCCCGCCCTGCCGCGGCGCCGGCGACCACCGCAACGCGCCGGCCGTCCGGGGCGATCACCGGGCCGCCGAGTCCCGGCTGCGGTTCGCCGATCGCTCGTTCGACTGCACCCGCACGGTTGACGATCACGAGCTGGCGCGGTTCGCTCCAGATCCGCCGGATGAACGTGAGCGTCCCGTCGCGTGACAGGCTCGGGAAGAACGCCCCCGCCGCCACCAGAAACGGTTCGCCCGCGGTCGCGAGTGTTGCCGGATCGAACGGCACCGCCCAGATTCCCTGGGCCTTCCCCGCCCGGCCAAACACAATGTGGCCGGTTGACGAGTACTGCGGAAAGACCAGGTATTCGCCAGCCAGGCGCAGGATGTCTTTACGCATCCCGTCGCGAATCACCGCGATCGTGTCGGGGCCTTCAGTGCGATGAATCACGAGGAGCTGCCCGTTGTCGTCCGGCAGCAGGGCCGGTTCGTGAAAGTCGACGTCCCCGGTCTGCAGCGCGGCGACCGGTCGGGTCTCACCGCCGTCCTGCGACAGCTCGAGCAAGCCGCTGCTGCCGACACTGGGCGAAAAGACAATCTTCCCGTCCGCGCGCCAGGCACCGCTCGCGCCGCCGCCGGTACGCGGCACCTCAGCGAGCGCGATCGGCTGGCCGCCGCCGTTGACGGGCACCTTCCACAGCTTGTTCTCCGCCACGAACCCCACGAACGCGCTGTCGGGAGACCAGAACAGATGGCGCGGACGCCAGGTCTGAGCGAGCTGACGCGCGTCCAGCTGATTCAGCTCCTGGATCCAGAGGCTGTCGCCGGCCACGAAGGCGATCTTCTCGCCGTCGGGCGAGATGATTGGACGGGTCTCGCGGCTGAGCACGAGCCGCTGCGCCGGCACGTGGAACTTGCGGACGCGGCGATCGATGGTGCCGTCGCCCGGCCCTCGTCCGAACCACCCGACCGCGGCGAGCGTGATGACGCCCGCGGCAATGGCGGAGGCGATGATGACGACGCCTGGCCGCGTGCGCGTCCGCTCTGGCGCGAGCGCCACGGACGCCGACGCCGACGACGATCGCTCGAGAAAGGCTTCGAGGGCGATGCCGACGTCGTGCGCGGAGTAGAACCGTTCGGCGGGCCTTTTCTCGAGACATCGGCGCAGGATTCGCTCGAGCGCCTGCGGCACGCCGGCGTCCGCGGTCACCTCGGCGACGTCTTCCCGCAAAATCGCCGCAATCGTCTCGGCGCTGCTGGCACGAACGAAGGCCGGGCGGCCGGTCAGCATCTCGTACACGAGCGCGCCGAATGCGAAGATATCGGTGCGGTGGTCGACCGGGCCTCCGGTTACCTGTTCCGGCGACATGTAGCCGACGGTCCCGACCACCATGCCGGGCGTGGAGGCCTCCGGGGTGGCCGCGACGGTTTCGCCCGCGTCCGGTTTGACCTGAATGGCCTTCGCCAGGCCGAAGTCCAGGATCTTGACGCGACCGGTGGTGGAAACGAACACGTTCTCGGGCTTCAAATCACGGTGAACGATGCCCTTCTCGTGCGCGGCGGCCAGACCCTGCGCGATCTGCAGCGCCATGTCGATCGCCTTGCGGACCGGCAAGGCGCCGTCCCGGAGACGTTCGCGCAGCGTCTGGCCTTCGAGCAACTCCATCACCGCGTAGACGGTGGCGGACTCGCGGCCGAAATCGTGGATGGCGAGGATATGCGGGTGCGACAGCCCGGCCACCGCCCTGGCCTCACGCTCGAAGCGCACCAGCGCGTCCGGATCGGCGGCGAGCGCCGGGGGGAGAATCTTGATCGCGACATCGCGATCGAGCTTGGCGTCGTGCGCGCGATACACCTCACCCATGCCACCGGCACCGATCGGCGCACGGATCTCATAGGGGCCGAGTCGAGAGCCGGCAGCCAGCGTTGGGGTCATGGATGGAAGACGATTGGCGACTGGATTATACCGTTCAGTCGCCCCAACCGGAGTAGTGGCGGCCGAACAGCACCTGCCCACTCCAGGTGGTTACTCGAGCCGCCGCACGGCACGCAGCGTCGAGGTGCCTTTTCCCTCTGCACCTCGGTTCAGCACGCTGAAGGACCCGTCGGTCTCGAGCACGACGGCGACGACCTCGCCGAGATCGGCCACGCCCTGATTCCGCGCCGCCGCCAGCACTTCGGCGCGCGTCACCCGCTCGCGGCGGAGCGCCGTATCGAGGAAGCGTCCCTCGTGAAAGAGCAGCGTGGGTTCGCTCTTCACGGCCCCCCGGAACCAGCCCGCGCGCACGGCCGACCAGGCGACAACGTACTGGAGCAGGATGAGCAGCGCGAGCGCGAGCAGACCCTCGGCGAGCGCGACATCCGGCGAGAGCAGGATCGTCGCCAGGGTCGATCCGAGCGCGACGGTGACGATCAGATCGAAGGCGTTCATCTTCGACAACGTGCGTTTGCCGGAGACCCGGACGAACAGGACGAGCCCCGCATAGGCGAGCACGCCCACCAGCAGGGTCCGGACGAGGACCTCCCAACCCTGGAAGAACATCCCGCTGTTCATGACACCCGCGGCGAGCCGCTCACAGCCGCTATGCTACCTCGCACGCGCGGGCCCATCCCGGGGCTGCACCAAGGGGACCGCATCAGGCATCAAGGCTCGCGAAGGGGGCCGAGGAGATCGGTGGGCCAACCGCCGTTCAGCACGATGTCGGCGTGCCCGCGGCGCAGGACGAACCCGAGACCGTCGCCGGCCGGCCTGGCATAGACGAACGCGTCGGGCCCGGCCCACGCAATGCGGGGTGTCTCGTATCCGGATAGGGTTCGTCGCGGTCGAGACCGAGAGGAAGGCGGTCGGTACGGCCGTCGGACAGGCGAAGCACGTGAGCGTGACAGGACGCGGCGGAAAGCCGTCCGCCCTGGCGGAGAACCAGCACGGGAGATCCGCGCCGCTCGGAATCACGTCAACGACCTTTTGACTCTTCGGATTCGGGCTCAGCTTGACTCTTCGGATTCGGGCTCAGCTCCCCGCCGGCAGCGTGGCGAGATATTCGTGAATGAGGCGTACGCAGATGGTGCCGTCACCGACGGCCGATGCGACGCGTTTCACCGACCCGTGGCGTACATCTCCGACGGCGAATACTCCCGGCATGGTGGTTTCGAATTGCAGGGGATCGATCTCGGCGGATCCCTGACGCGACCTTCCAGTCCCGGTTTTGACGTATCCCCATTCGTCCCGCTCGATTTCAGCGGGCAACCAATCCGTGAAGGGCTGCGCGCCGATGAGCACGAAGACGGCAGCGGTCTTGACCCTGGCGATTCCCCCCGAAGCTCGATTCCTGAGCGCAATCCATTCGAGTCGTGTTCTCCCACCTCCCTCGACGATCTCCACTCCGTACTCGACGTCGATCTTCCTGGAAGCCCGGATCTCGCGAATCAGGTAGTCGGACATGCTCTCGGACAGGGATTCCGACCGAACCAGGATCGTGACATGAGCCGCGAACCGGCTCAGGTACAGGGCGGCTTGCCCCGCGGAATTGCCGCCGCCAACGACGTGGACTTGCTCGTTGACGAGTGACGGAGCCTCGGCGGCGGACGCTCCATAAAAAACCCCCATCCCGTTCCACGCTGCAAGACCGGAAACATCCAGCATGCGGTAGGACACTCCGGTGGCTATCACGACGACTCTGGATCTGAGCTCCACGCCCCCCATGAGCCCGACGACTCGCTCGTTGCCCCGTTTGGCCAGAGAGATCGCCTCGCTTGCGTAGACCATTTCGGTTCCAAAGAGGATCGCTTGATCCAGCGCTCGGGCCGCCAGCTCCGCGCCGCTCAAGCCGCGGGGAAACCCGAGGTAGTTTCGGATCATCGAACTGGTCCCGGCCTGACCGCCGAGCGCGATCCGTTCCACCAGCGCGGTTCGGAGGCCCTCCGAGGCTGCTGAAACGGCCACCGCCAGACCCGCGGGCCCCCCGCCGACGATCGTCACGTCATGGACGCCCGGTTCCGCCCGGGTGCGAGCGCCCACGGCCTGTGCGATGTCCACGTTCCTGGGATCGATGAGAGGGCGTCCCTTCACCAGGACGACAACCGCCTCCGGGGAAGCGACCACTCCCGCCCTCTCCAGGAGGGCGCGGCCCGACTGAGACTCGTTCCCGTAGAGGGCGTAGGGAAAGTCGTGGCGGCTGAGCACGTCGGCGATTTCGTGCGCACGGACTGAGTGGGCGCCGGCAATGATCTGAATCGGTTCGAAGCGGGTTCCCTGACAACGCCACCATTCATCGAGAAACTGGCTGATGGCGCGGTGGAACCGCTCGTCGGGCTCCGCCGTGGGGCGGATCACGAAATAGTCGACCTCCCCGGTGGAGAGAACGCGCATGACCTGTTCGCGCATCGACCGGTTCTCGCCCCAGTCGAGGAGCAGTCCCCGCCTGGCCTGGGGGTGAAGCTCGTGCGCCAACACGAGGTGTTCGACCTCGTCGAATCCGCCGAGTACCAGGGCGATGGGCTCCCCTGTTCTGGCGAGCGCATGCAAACGGTCCCGAAGCAGGATCCCCGAGTGTTCGACCAGAACCGAATAGTCCTTCTCGTAGCGTGCCTTGAGCTCGGAGACGAGCAGAGAACCGTGAGAACCGTCATCGACGACAAGGATGACGGGTTTGTGCGCCGTGCCCTGGTCCATGTGGGACATATCCTCAGTTCATGCGAGCCGGTCGGAGTCAGCGGAGAGCCGCGATCAGGCTAACGTATCCCCGCGCTGTCTTTCTCCACCAGCGTGTACTCGTCGTTCCAGGACCATGGTCGTCTGGTGTGGTCCTCTACCTGATAGAGATCGATCTTCATCGTCTGCCTGGTTATGATCACGCGCCCTTCCCAGTGGGCTGGCAGTCCCAACTCGGCAGCCTCGATGACACCATCGATCCTCGGGAGGTTCATCGTCGTGGTCGTCTCGTAGGTCCGCACCAGGAGGAGTGAGACGGGGTCGTGCACAAGCGGGAGCCTCCAGCCCTTCAGCTCCACGCGATAGCCCTGCCCCTCCCTGGAAAAATACGCGCGGTCTTCGTTCGTGGTGGCGCAACGTTGCCAGCACGCGCCGGCCAGCGTCGCGAGACAGAGGATTAGAAACAGGGTTCGTCGCTTTGCAGACATGACGACCTGCTGCTCAGCGGGATGATAGGCAGCATGACCTCCCCGACCTGCGACGAGACGATACGCTCGGCCGACGAGAACGGGACGCTCGGACCCTCCTCCGCGAAGAGGATCCGCCGCACGGCGTGAGCGTCGACGTACTTCCCTCGACTCCGCGCGCGGCGCGAAGCAATGTCAGGATGTCCATCGGGATGGGCAGCCTGGAGATGTTCAGCGTCTGCCAATCCCCGGCTCATCCCGGTCCCTGACGACGTGCGCACGCCACGCGAGGCCTGGCAAAGACGCGGCTGAGGTGCGCCTCGAACCGTTGCCTGGCAGTACGGGACCAGCTGCGACGGTGGCCTCACTCCCGGCGCGCGACGGCGCGCTCCGCCTCGTACTGCATCGCCGCCTGCCGCGCGACATAGGAGCGGATCAGTTCCGCGTCCGCAGGCGTCAGGTAGCGCTCGAACCGCGGCATCCCGCGGGAGGAGAGGTCGGCGCCGACCACCGCTCGCTTCCACAGCTCGGGATCGTGCAGCCGGCCCGTTTTCCGCAGATCGGGCAGGACGCCGCCCGTGATGGCGGCGATGCCGTGGCAGGTGAGACAGTAGTTCTCGTACAACACCGTGGCCCGGCGGTACTCCTCCGCCGTCACGGGCAGCGCTGGCGGCCGCGGCGTGGGGATGCGCGTGAACGCAATCGCAGGCCGTGGCGCCGTGCCCCCGAGCTTGAACGAGTACACGCGCGCGTTCACGGATGCGCCCTCCCTCGGCGCGAAGAAGCCGTTGATCAGGAAGAACGACGTACCGTAGCCGGCCGCTACGGCCACGTACTGCTCGCCGCCGGCCTCGTAGCTGACGGGACCGGCAAGCGTGGCGGCCTGGTTGTCGTACGACCACACCTCCGCGCCGGTCTTCGCGTCCAGCGCGAGGAACCGTCCGTCGACGGTCCCCTGGAAGACGAGGCCGCCCGCAACAGCAAGCGTCCCGCCGTTCCATGGTCCGCGACGCGCCGACCTCCACACTTCCTTCTGGGCCACGGGATCCCAGGCGACGAGCGCCCCCGTGACGCTGTTCCTGATGGCCTTGCGCACCGCGGGGTCGTCCGGGAACGGCATGATGAGCGCGCCGAGGTTATGGAACCCCTCCTGGCGGGTGAACGCAGGATCGTGGGCGAACCCGAGCGCCGATTCCTGGATCGGCAGGTACACGAGCCCGGTCTGCGGGCTGAATGACATCGGGTGCCAGTTGTGGCCGCCGTCCGGGCCCGGATGGACGAGGACCTCACCGCTCTTGTAGCGCGCTGCCGGATTCTCAATGGGCCGGCCCGTCGCGCGATCGACCGCGTAGGCCCATGCGATGGGAGCGCCCTTGGGCGTGTCATGCGCAGGCCGCATGTCGAGATACGGACTGGCGGCGATCAGCCGGCCGTCCGTGCGGTCGATGACGTAGAAGAACCCGTTCTTCGGGGCCTGCATCGCCACCTTGCGGGGCCTGCCGTCGATCGTCAAGTCGGCCAGCATGATCGGCTGGGTGGCGGTGTAGTCCCAGGTCTCGCCGGGCGTGGTCTGGTAGTGCCACCGATAGGCGCCCGTCTTCGCGTCGAGCGCCACGATCGCGGCGAGAAAGAGGTTGTCGCCGCCGCCGGGCGAACGGATCTGCTGGTTCCACGGCGACCCGTTCCCGACGCCGACGAGCAGCTGATCGAGTTCCGGATCGTAGACGATCGCGTCCCACACCGTCCCGCCACCGCCGCCGGTCCACCACTCGCCGGTCCACGTCTCGGCGGCGCGCGCCATGATCGGGTCGGATGCGGCGCCGTCCGGACCACGCGCCGGGTCGCCAGGCACCGTGTAGAAGCGCCACCGGAGCTCGCCCGTCTGCACGTCGTACGCGGAGACGTACCCGCGGACGCCGTACTCGGCGCCACCGTTGCCGATGTAGACCAGGCCGTTCGCCGCGCGCGGCGCGCCGGTGATCGTGTAGGGCTGCGATCGATCAATGGTCTCGGTCTCCCAGATCACCGACCCCCGCGCGCCGTCGAGCGCGACGAGGCGGCCGTCGATGACGCCGACGAACACCTTGCCGCCGTAGAACGCGACCCCGCGATTGACGACGTCGCAGCAGGCCTTGGCGCCGACGGCGCGATCGACCTTCGGGTCGTAGACCCAGAGGCGGGTTCCGTTCCGGGCCTCGATCGCATGGACGATGCTCCAGGCGGAGGTGACGTACATGACGCCATCGACGACGAGCGGCGTCGCTTCGGCGCCGCGGTTCATCCCGAGGTCGTACGACCAGGCCAGACCGAGCCGCCCGACGCTGCCGGTGTCGATGGCGCGCAGCGGACTGTAGCGCTGCTCACTGTACGTGCGGCCGTGCGTCAGCCAGTTCCCGGGTTCGCTGTCCGCGGCTGTGATTCTGGCGGTGTCCACGACGCGCGGTGTCGGCCGCGTGCATGCACCAACGGCGGCGGGCAGCAGGATGGCGGCGACGAGCACCCTGGCGGGCAAAGCGAGCCTCCGATGGTGTGGGGACGCTAGGCGGCGCCCGGCGCCCGGTTGATCCAGCCGGGGGTCACTGACCCACACGGATGAGATAGGTCGGCGGGATGGTAGCGTATGGCGCTTGCGAATGGAAGGTCGGCGCTACGTGCACCCGGCCTGTCCGGGTGCATGCTCATCGTTGTTCGAGCATCCCCGCCTCTGGGCGACTGCGCGTGCATCCGGTTCGCGTACCGGCGCCTGAAACGGAGCCATTCCCTGGTCGAGATGCGGACTGGACGGATTCGAAGTAGACTGTGCCGCTTCTAACGGATGAGGTAGAAGCGGAGGTGGAGATGAGGCACTCAGTGTGGACGATGACAATCATCATCGCGCTCGCGTCGCCGGCGGCGGCGCAGGATCCGGTCAAAACGAATCCCGAGGTCTACCGCGTGGTCTTCGAGAACGCAACCGTCCGCGTGCTCAGCGTCGACGTGAAGCCGGGCGGCAAGACCACCATGCACGAGCACCCCGACAACGCCATCGTCGCCCTGTCCGACGCGAAGGTGAGATTCACGGGCCCCGATGGCAAATCGGAGGAGGCTGCCCTGAAGGCCGACCAAGCCCTGTGGTCGCCGGCCGGACGGCACAGCGGCGAGAACACCGAGCAGACGGCAGCGCAAGTGATCCTGGTGGAGCTGAAGGGCGCGAAGGCGCCGACTGCGACGGTTCCCACGAACCGTCCCGACATGAAGATCACCCGGCTCTTCGACAACCCACGGGCGGTGGCGTACCGGGCCACGACGGGACCGAATTTCCACGAGCCGGCGGGCAGCACCCACGACTTCGATCAGGTGGTGATCGCGCTGGCTGACAGCGACGCGATGACGGTGAACGTCGAGGGTAAAGCCAAGACGCAATGGAAGCGCGGCGACGCGTTGTTCATCGGTCGTGGCATGAAACACGAATCCAGGAACAGCAGCGGCAAGCCCCTCGACGTGATCATCGTCGCTATCAAGTAGGTCGTTCGTCCGTGGGAACCTTTTCACAGGGGGCGCGTTCGCCGTGCGGGCGGCGCCCGCACGGCCGCGACCGCGAATTCGCGCCTGCTGATTCACTTGTTGCCGGCCGGCTGCGGTTTCGGTCCCGTCCACGCCCAGCCATGGATCAGCCAGCCGCCCGCCCCCTTTTTCAAGACGAACGTCATCTGCGCTGCTTCGCGCATGGCAACGTCCTTTTGCTTGAAGGTGTAGACCGCAGGAACGACGACGTACGCTGAATCCCCGCTCGACTCCATCCTGGTTGGTTTACCGAGTGTTACCTTCGGCTCGGTAATGCCCTGTCGCTTGGCGTCGGCCTCGAGTGCCGTGCTCCAGGCCTGAAATGCCGACGCGCCATGCCATGCGAATGGTGGGACCTCATCGATGATTGCCAGCTCCGCGGCCTTCGCGTGGGTCGCCGCTGCACCGGCGACATCCCCCTTATTGAAGCTGTCGATGAATTTCTGGATCGGCGCGAGGATCTGCGGCTCGGGTGTCTGCGCGCCGCCTGGCGCGCCGATGAACAGACACACGACTGCCGCCAAGGTGAAATGCCTCATCCTGTCCTCCTCTCCGCACGACGGACGACCGCCGGGATGCAATCGCTTCACCGAAACCGGTGCTCGCTCACGTCACATCAAATGGGCCAGCGCGGATTAAGCACGCGGTTACGCCTCATGTCAATGGGATTATTCAAGAGGTCCCCGGGAGTCGCAGCGACAAAGCCGCGAAGCTTTACGGCCTCGGCAGGGCATACGCAACCCACCCCATCGGCGGATGGTTGCCCGCAGCCGGCACCGGTGGAGCACCGGCACCACGGCTGCCCGCCGTGCCCGCAGCCGGCACGACGAGGAACTGGCGGCCGTCCATCTCGTACATGATCGGCGACCCCAGGAAGTCGCCTCCGAACCGTGCGGCCCAGAGCTGACGGCCGCTCGCGCTGTCCCACGCGCGGATGTGGTTGTCGAGGCCGGCCCCGAACACGAGGCCCGATGCGGTCACGATCAGACTGTTCACGATGCCCGGCATGCCCGTGTCCGTGACGCCTCGCGCCGCCAGCTCGGGATCGTTGCCGTATCCGACGCGCCAGACGATCGACGGCCTGTTCAGGTCGTACTTCACGATCGTCGTGTACGGCGGCCTGATGCGATGGCCGACCGTGTGGTACTCGTTGATGGTGTAGCGTGTGAAGTCCGGCGTGCCGTCAGGATACGGCACGGCGCCGCGACCGCGTCCACGGCCGTCAGGCATGTCCGGTCGCGTCCACGCGGATCCCGATCCGACAATCAACTCCGGCGGGGCGCCGCTTCCGAGTGGAGCGGCGCCCCGTCCACGGCCGCCGGGCCTCCCGCCCCTCCCGGTCGCTGTCAGGAAGGAGACCAGGCTGTCGACATCACCGGGTCCGAGGTGCGGGAATGCCGGCATCCGGCCCTTGCCGCTCGTCAGGACAGCGCGGATGGCTGCGGCATCGTAGCGAGGCGCACCCGCCAGGACGTTGCCGGCTGGATCGGCGATCGGATGGACGAGCGGTACTCCTGTCTCCGTGCCGAGGCGCGCGGGTCCGTGGCACGGCTGACAGTGCTGCTGGTAGACGGCCAGTCCCGGAGGCGCCGGCCCTCCTCGACGGCCCTCGCCGGGGCGCAGCAGCCGGACGATGCCCGGATTGTCGTGCGCCACGACGTAGAACGCGCCGGTGCCAGGCTCGGCGGCCGTCCCGCCGAAGATCGTCCCGCCGTTGCTCGCCGGCACGTGCACCGTATCCTTCAGGCCGATTGGCGTGAAGATGCCCCTGTTGTCGGCCGCGAGGAGCCGCTTGCGGAAGGCGTCGGCTTCCTCCGCAGGCAGATGAGGACTGACGTCCTCGACGCCGAACGTGAGTTTGACGTAGGGCGGCGGGTTCGTCGGGATCGGCTGCGTCGGCCAGCTCTGCTCGCCGTCCATGTCGCTCTTCGGGACCAGCCGCTCCTCGATCGGCCAGATCGGCTCACCGGTCACACGGTCGAGGACGTAGAGCCAGGGGGTCTTGGCCGTCACGACGACGACGTCGCGGTTGCGTCCGTTGTGGCGGATGGTGGTCAGCTGGGGCGCCGCGCTGGGGTCCGAGTCCCACAGATCGTGGTGGACGATCTGGAAGTGCCAGAGCCGCTTTCCCGTGCGGGCGTCGAGGGCCACGACCGACGTGCCGAAGAGATTGGCGCCGACGCGGTCGGCGCCGTAGAAGTCGTAGGTCGGCGATCCGAGCGGGACGTAAGCGATCCCCCGCTTCGTGTCCACCGTCATCTCCCCCCACGCATTGACGCCGCCAACGTACTTGTAGGCATCCTTCGGCCAGGTGTCGTAGCCGAACTCGCCGGGCCTGGGCACGGTGTGGAAGGTCCACGCCAGCCTGCCGGTGAGCACGTCGTAGGCACGGATGTCGCCGGGCGGCGACATGTAGCCTTCCCCCGTGGCGCTGCCGAGGATGATCAGGTTCTCGAAGACCTCGCCCGGCGTGTTCGACTGGATGTTGCCGATGGTGGACGGGTCGCGGCCATCGATGCCCTCGCGCAGATCGACGACGCCGTTCCTGCCGAAGGACCTGATGGACCTGCCGGTCTTCGCGTCCACCGCCTGCAGCAGGCTGTTCATCGAGAAGAGCAGGCGCTGGTCGCGGCCGTCGGCGCTCTCCCAGTAGTTGAGGCCACGGCCCGTCATCCCGGTCATGTTCTCGCGGACCCACAGCTCCGCGCCGGTCGCCGCGTCGATCGCGACGAGCGATCCGTTCCGGCCGCGGCCGTAGATGACGCCGCGGACGGCGATCGGCACGCTGCCGGTGTCGCCGTGGGGATAGGTCCAGGCCACCTCGAGCCGGCCGACGTTCGCCTTGTCGATCTGGCGCGACGCGAAGTAGCGGGAATTGTCCGGTCCGTTCCCGTAACCGGGCCACCACTTGTCCGATTGCGCAAGCCCCGCCGGCACGGCGCTTACGGCAGCCGCCAACACGGCGGCGAGGAGACATCTCCGCGCAGACGATGCGGTCCGGAACATGGCCGCTTCTCCTTCGACTCCGGCGAGAGCGCGCAGCCGTCAGATCAGCGGAAGATCCGCTGCGCGAAGTGGTAGAGGTTGCTGGCCCACGTCCGGGGCGTATGCCCCTCCTCGTCGACGTTCCAGATGTGCGGGATGTCCTGCTTCTTGAGATACGCGTGCACGTCCTGGGAGATCCCGATGAGCCCGTCCTTGTTGCCGCAGGACAGGTAGAGGAGCTTCACCTTCGCCTTCACCGCGGCGGGATCCGGCACGAGCTCGGCCGGCGGCCTGGTGTTCGGCGCGGAGGAGAAGGCGCCGATCCACGCGAAGCGGTCGAGGTTCCCCAGCCCGAAGTTGAGGGTCTGCCCGCCGCCCATCGAGAGGCCGGCCAGCGCCCGGTGCTCGCGGTCCGTGAGCGCCGCGTACTGCTTCTCGATCGCGGGCATCAGATGGTCCAGCAGGTCCCGCTCGAACCTGGCAAAGCCCTCCACTTTCTCCGGCGCGAACATATCGCCCGTCGCGCGGTCGTCGGCGAGCGCGCGGCCGTTGGGGATGACGACGATCATCGGCACGGCCTTCTTGTCGGCGATCAGGTTGTCGAAGAGGGCGTCAGGCGTGGCGAAGCGAATCCATTCCGTCTCGTCGCCGCCGATACCGTGCAGCAGGTAGAGCACGGGGTACTTCCGGTCGCCCGCGTACCCGGGCGGCAGATACACGTTGGCCTTGCGCCGCGTGCCGGTGACGGCCGAGTCGTACTCGAATGGTTCGAGACGGCCGGCAGGGATGCCGGCGCGCCGTGCGTTGAAGCCGTCAGGGGCGTCAGGGAACACCCGCACGTCGTCGGGGCCGAGCACGATGGGCCTGGCCATGCGGCCGCGGCCCTGCGGGGGCGGGTTGCCAGGGGCGGGTTCCTGGGCCGGTGCCGTCGCCGAGGCGATGACCACCAGGGTGGCGGCAGTGATGACGTGCATGCTGTTGTTCATGAAGTTGGAAAGAAAAGCATCCGTCTGATTGACGAGTTCAGGAGCCGGCGGCGGACGCATGTGATGATTCCTTCATGGGGGGTGATGCGCCGGAGCTACATCTCGTCGTACAGCACGACGGGATAGCTCCCCTTCGTCCTGATGAAGCGCTCGATCGGCGGCCAGACGCGCTGGTGTCCCGGCGACGCGATCCACCGCTGGCGCAGTTCCTCGCTCTCGAACTCCAGCTCGAACCGGTAGTTGTGGGCGGCCGGCGCCGTGCCCTGGAGGATCGTGCGCCGCTTGAGCAGCTTCACCCGCATGTAGCCTTCGTGCCGCACGGCCTCGGGCACGAACTGCTTGTGGAACAGGTCGAGCATCTCCCGTTCCTGCGCGGCATCGATGTCCATTTCGACGTACAGCCGGATGTGCCTGGTCTGGGCCCGTCCCGCGCTGCCGAGTCCGGCGGCGCCCGCGGCCGCCGCCAGCGCGGCCGCCATCGACTTCAGAATGCCCCTGCGATGCATCGGCATGACTCCTCTCCGCCCGTGCGGCCTCAGGGCCGCGCAGCGCCGCGCATGACGGCGGTCTTCGCGTCCATATCGCGCGCGACGCCGACGACCAGCAGCTCCAGGGGCTCCGATCCGGTGTTGGTGAACGCGCTGGTCTCGCCGACCGTCACCGGAATGGCGTTCCATCGCTGCACTGGCGCCGTCTCGCCGCCGATCTTCACGGTGCCGCTGCCCGCGAGCACGTAGTACGCCTCGCCCACCGACTCGTGCGCGTTATCTGGCGTGTTGGCGCCTTGCGCGACCAGCACGTGATCGACATAGGCCCAGGCCGATCGAAAGACTGCCGGCGCGAATACCCGCCGCGACGTCACGCCTGGCGGCTGCGGTGTCGCCGCGCCGCCCCGCCCTCGGGCGCCGCCGGGACGTATCAGCGCGCGATCGAGCCGCGCGTTGATGAACGTCGGCACGCGATCCACGGCGGCGCCGACGCGGTCGTCGCCGAGATCGAAGGCATCGGTGACGCCGGCCACGCTGCTGGCCTGGAAGTTCATCCACTGCAGCGTCTCAGTCCCGGTGTTGAGGATCGCGTGCGAATCCCCCATGCGGCAGACGACGGCGGCCGGACCCTCGAGCCGCGCGGTGCGGCCGTTGATCGTGAACTGCGCCTCGCCGTTGAGGATGACGAACATCTCTTCCGCAGTGTTATGGAAGTGGTGGCCGATGCCGCTGCCCGCCGGTATCTCGCCGCGGTGCAGGAAGTTGAAGTGCGGGCCGATCGCGCCGCGATTGAGCAGCGAGGCGAAGGCCATGTTACCGGCGCCGGCGTGCACCGCCTTGAGCGGGCGATAGGTGGACGGATCGGTCGCCACGATCCTCGCCGCCAGGGGCGGCTGCCGGGCGGCCGGATGGCCGCCAGCCAGTGCCATGGCGAGGGCGGTCACGGCCAGGCCGGCGTGTGGGAGAGCGAGCGTGTGCCGCGTCATGGCTGCGGGCCTCCGTTGCATCCCATTGTCGAACCGGTTCCACCGCCGCCTGCCCGGTTCGAGCGAGGCAGCCGGGCGTCGGGGATTGCCAGAAGGCTACGACGGAACCGTACGGATGAGCAAACGCCAGACACGGACGGAGTGGACCGGTGCCGCGCAATTGGGACCGGGCGTTGCCCGCCCGTCTCCTGGACGGCACCTGGCAACTCTCGCACGTCGGCTTTGTTCCCATGCCAGGTTGCGGCACGCCAGGGGCAGGCATGCCATGCCGGTCTTCGCGGTCAGATTGCCCCCGTCAATGACGCGACGATCGTCATGACGAGTGTCGTGCCGAACGCCCACTTGAAGGTGAATCTCTGGTGGTCCCGGAGAGAGACGCCCGAGAGGCCAAGCAGAACAAAGGTCGACGCGGTCAATGGGCTCAGCGGAAAGCCGGTCGTCATCTGGCCGAGAATGGAGGCGCGGCCGACGGTGAACGGATCGTCGCCGACCGCCGCGGCCGCTTCGGCGAAGACAGGGAGCACGCCGAAGTAGTAGGCGTCCGGCGTGAACACCAGGCTCAGGGGCATGCTGGTGATGGCGATGATGTGGGCGAGCCACGGCGAAAGCGCACTCGGCGTGTTCGAGGCAAGCAGTGTGGCCATGGCCTTGATCATTCCGGTGCCATTCAAGATCCCGGTGAAGACGCCCGCCGCCAAAATCATCCCCACGACAAGCACGGCGCTTCCGGCATGTGCCGCCATCTGTTCACGCTGCGCGTCCGCCGTCCGTCGGTTGAGCGGCAAGGCGATGGCGAATGCGGTCATGAAAAGCAGGGACGCGGGCAGTTCGGGCAACGTCACCCATGTGATGAACAGGCCCTGCAGAAGCAGGACAAGCACGAGGCTCGTCAGCGCTGCATTGAAGTAGAACAGCGGCGTCGTGCGAGACGGCGCCAAGGTCGTTGCTGCGATTGCATCCATGCGCGCCTCATCGGGTGCAGAGATCTGGTTCGTCAGCCGCCGCCGTTCGACGCGGCCGAACCGCCAGGCAACGAAGAACACCCAAAGGACTCCAGCCCCCATCGCAGGAAGCACCGGTACGAAGATCTGGTCGACTCCGGCTCGAAGTACACTCATCGCACGCGCCGTCGGGCCGCCCCACGGAAGCAGATTCATCACGCCAGCTGCCAGACCGACGAGGGAGGGCAAGATCAGGGGATTCATCCTCAGACGTCGATGAACCGGCAGGAGAGCTGTGATGGAGACGAGAAAAGTCGTGGCGCCGTCTCCGTCGAAAGCGACGAGCATCGGCAACGCCGCTGTGGCGAGACACAGCCTGATGGGGTCCTCCCGGACAAGGCTGACCAGCCGCTCGATCAAAGGCGTGAAAAGGCCGACGTCGATCATGAGGCCGAAATAGAGAACCGCAAACATCATCAACGCTGCGACGGGTGCCACGGTCTTCAGTCCGTCCACGGCAAACGAGCCGACCTGACCGGCAAAACCTCCGGCCAGCGCCGCTATGAGGGGTGTCCAGACGAGAGCCGCGATCACTGGCGTCCTCGTGAACGTGATGAGGAAGAGAAACACTCCGATCGTCGCGCAGCCGAGCAATGCGAGGGCAGCCATCAGGAAAGTGTGGTGCGACTGGCGGAGCTCACCCCCCGGGATCTGAGGCGAATGCCTTCTCCGCCGCTTCGATTCAACTGGTGGGAATTCGCTCGAGTGAGCGGGAACAGGCGTCGCAGTCGCCGGAGGAACGCCGCGCCGGCGCCCCACGCCGCATCCAGATCGTTCCCACGGGGTGAATTCATTGCGTGCTGATCATCACATAAGTTCTCGAAGCACCGGGCCAACGGCTGGTTACGTCGTGCAGGTCATCACTTGCGGGCGGTTCGCGACGCCAGGGACTATCGGTGCACATCCGGAGCTGCCATGACGAATACGCGGCACGGTCGCTGAGGGAAGCCGGTCGATGCCGTCGGCGGGTGGCGCGGCCGCAGACGTAATGTCGGCGATCGCAAATGTCCATCGTTCAGCGCTGCCCTCAGCGCACTGGTGCCGCCGACGTTTCTGCCAGCCGCGGCCGCGGGGCAAAGCTCGTGCCTCGAGATCGTCGCCCGACACGGGCCTGAAGGGCGCCCGCTCGGTGCTCCTCCGACTTCATGCCCGGGTCGATAGCGCTCAGAGGGAACGGCCGGGGCACGTCACCATCCCGTGAGCAGCAGAGCCCGGCGCAGGCTGAATACAAGAGCGGCCGTCAACCTCCTTCATCGGCACGGACACTGAGGGTTCCGCGGGTTTGCGCAATGGTCGATGACCGCCGTGCGGAACGAGGGGGACCGACGTCGTGTGTATCACACTATCTCGGCAGTCGTGCCGCCCAGTTCACGACGACCTGGATCGGAGACGAACCGACCTGACGTTTCAGCAGAAATCGCTCCCCGTCTGGCGCGACGTCGTAGGCCTGGCCGACGACACCTGTCGGCGCCGGCACTGGTGTGCGAAAAAGGACGTGGCCGGTCCACGCACTCGGCGTGCCCTGATCCTCCACGGGAACAGCGACGATGGATAAGTCCTGCGACAGGTAAAACAGTTCTCTTCCGTCGGCCCGCCAACGGGGCGTCGATGCACCCTCGGCGATCGCCCGGCGCGTTTCGAGAAATGGCCGCCGGCTGACGTAAAGAGTCTGGCTCCATGACAGGCCCGTTCGCTCGGGCACCGCATAACTCAGCCAGCCACCATCAGGGGAAAGGCGGACATCTGCGGGGTACATTCCTCCGACCCGCAAGAGTGGTTTCGCAAGCTGGCCATCCGACAGGTGCCAGAGATCGAACGGCAACCGCGGCCGCTGAGCCGCATACAAGACGTCCCTCTCCGACACCGTCTGCAGCGGCGTCACCGCCGTGTCCGAATCCAGCAGCAACTCCTCAGGCGCGACCGCTCTGGGATTCCGCCGGTACAGCCGCCATCGATTCTGCCGGCGCGACGCGTACACGATGTACTCGCCCCAGCCCGACCACAGCGGGTTCAAATCCCAATCGGGATTGTCGGTCACACGAACCTCGTTTTCGCCAGGTGCGAACATCCAGATGTCTGCCGTGCCTGTACGTGGATCGAGCCGGGCCGCTGCCACGCGCCGGCCGTCGGGGCCGATCGAGAAGCCAAAATAGGTCGCGGCCGGGGCCACAACACCTTGTGGAACGCCAGAGCGGTCCACCCACACCAGTTCCGTGATCAACGGTCGACGGTACGCCAGGACGCCGGTATCAGAGGCCGCAAGCGGCACGCGCCCGGTCCGCAAGTTGAAGGCAACTCCGTCAGCGACCGGAACGGGAGCGCCGATCAACCGGAGCCCGGCTGCGTCGAACGACTGCGCATACAACGTCCCGAATCGCGCGTACACGAGGAATCCTGGCGCCACATAGACGCAGGAGGACAAGACGTCTATCAACCGCTGACGTTTCGGCGTCGCGAGTTCTCCGATGTAGACGCCCGCGCTGTCAGGGTCTGCGCTGACGACGGTGTACAGAAAGTGGCGGCCGTCCGGCAGGAAGGCAGGCCAAGCCAGGCAGCCGTCACACGCTGCCCCCTTGAAGTCAATTCGACGGGGCGTCGCGCCGGTAGACGGGACCAGATAGAGGCCGTCGTCGGGAACGGCGAACAGTATGTCGCCCGCGCGACTCCAGCTGGCGCCGACGATACGCGCGGTGCCCGGGAGGATCGCCCGTACTCGAACTGCACCCGTGACGACGTCGATCGTTTTGAGCCGGCGCTCTGCGAAAAATGCCAGCACGCCGCTGTCTGGCGACCAGAACGGTTGCATCGCCCCGTCCGTGCCTGCGAGGAGACGAGGAACGGCCGAATCAAGCGGTCGAAGCCAGAGCCAGGGCGACCCGTTCGCGTCGGAGGCGACGAACGCAAGCTGGTGGCCGTCGGGCGAGAGCGCGAGCATGTTGCCCGCGGTGGAGAGGGCCCACTGATCCGGTTCGGACACGGCGAACTCGACCACAGCTTCCTGCGGAACCGGGCGCAGGCGTGCCCACGCCGACCAGCCCATCACAGCGACAACGGCGAGCGATGCGATCGCTGCCGATCGACGGATGAGATCCCTCCGGCGGACGGGTGTCGTCAGCGGGGGCGCGTCGGTGGGGGCCGCGCTGACGGTCGCCGGGAGCGAGTGTGTGACAGCAGCGACGAATCGATAGCCGCATCGCGGCACTGTTGCGATGAGCTCCGGTCGGTCGACCTGGTCACCCAGCATCCTGCGAAGCGTGGAAATGTTCTGGGCGAGCGTTTCCTCGCCGACCACGGTGTCGCCCCATACGACCCGTAACAGCTCGTCCTTTTCGACCACGCGACCGGCACGCTCGACCAGCGCAAACAGTGTGTCGAATGCTCTCGGGGTGAGCGGGACCACATCGTCGCCTCGGTAGAGACGCCGCAACCTGGTGTCAACCCTGTATTCGCCGAAGCAGTAGTCGCCCGCGGAGGGCATAAGGCTGAACACCCTTGAATCGGCCCATTACGGGGTGCGAGCGAGGGCGCCTGCAGAGGAGTCTGAAGATAACGGATGAGATCGGTTCCAGCAGCGGTCGGCGCAACCGCATTTTTCAACGTTTCTTAACGTTTTTCACCATCGTTTTCAAGACTTTTCAGCCCGACGGACCGATGCTCCCTGGCGCCCAGGCAGGATCTGCCTGACGAGGAGAGCGAGCCACAACGCAGGAGAACAGGAGCGTCGGCATGACCCGGCAATTTCATTTGCTCACGTTCGGCATCGCCGTACCGATTCTCGTCGCCGCACACATCACGTCGTTTGCTGCACATGCCGGGACCGTCGTGTACGTGGCTGACGTCGAGCAACTCTACGACGTGGTGAATCATGGGAATGAAGGCGCCACCGTGGTGCTGTATCCCGGAATCTACCCGCTGTCGAGCACGGATCCGACCGGCATGGACAGACCCAACGGCGGCCGTCTTGAACTGAAGAAGGACATGTCGCTTTACGGAGTCGCCGGCGATCGTACCGCGGTCGTCATTGACGCGAGGGCGCTGCCGCGAGCGTCGTTCAGCGCACCGTTCGGGCGCACGGGGCCAATCCGGATCGGACGGGGCAGCAACACGATCGAATGGTTGACCGTCCTGGGATGGGAAGCGGCGGCCGCCGGCATCGCGACGGAGCTCGACGGCATGCCCAGCACACGAATCAGGGTCGCCCACGTGGTCTCCAGTGGAACTTCGCGTGGCGTTGACGTCCGGAACGTGGGTCTGACGATGGAAGGGCGACGGATCGATGCCGAGATCGTCGACAACGATTTCCTTGGCCCGGAGGTGTTGGAGCCCGGTACGATGAGCGAGGGCATTCGGGTGGTCAATTTCGTCGGAGCGAACCGTGGGGTGATCGTCGCGACGCTGAGGGCCAATCGTACTCACGGTTTTCAGATTGGCTGCATCGTCGCGAACAATCGATCTAGCAACGCCGCCGTCCAAGTGCGTTCGTCAGGTGACGAATTCTCCGCCAATGGTCTCGGGTGCGTGATCGCTGGCGGTCTCAGTCAGGCAGCGACGGGCGTGGCGGACTCGAACACGACCGCATTCGAGGCGTTCGGCTCCAAATTTGTCGACAACACCGCCGACCTTGGGTTCGAACCGGGCGGCATCCGGGTCGCCGGCGGCCTCTCCACGATGCTGACGAATGTCACATCGGGCAATACCGTGTCGGTTTCGCTCTCTGGATCGCAGGTCTCGGGCAACGAGCAGGTCGTCCCGAGGGCTGTCGACTTCGAAGCCTTCGGCGCGATCCAGACCGCGCTGGCGGGACTTGCGGGAACAGACAACCGTGTCACGATTACACTGCGCGGTATCAGCGCGCAGACCGAAGTCGTGGCCGTGGACAGCTTGGTCGAGGATCCGTCCGGCAGCAACACCGTTACCGTGATTCGTTCGCCCGACGCGCGATGACAGAGGTCCACTGCGAGACGCGATGGCAGGCGCCGTTCGTCTTCCTGCCGTAATGCTCAGGGGACGCGGATCAACGCAGCAACGTCCACGGGGCGCGGATGAACGGGGATGAACGCGGCATGCTCACCGCGCCACAGGGGCAGACGGTTGCAGCTGCTGAGCGCATGTCCTCCGGACTGTCTGGAAGCGACTCGATGGAACTGGCTGACGCACTGGTTCGCACAGCTCGGAGCGCTGACAAAAGGGCGCGATGATCGGCTGATGCGCCGGCGATCGAGATAACGCGCTACCGTTGTCGTCGGCGCGCCAGCCAGTCGTCGAGCTTCATGTGGAACGCGTGTTCCTCCGCCAATTCGGCCTGGAGCACCGACGCGATCGGCGGCGGTGGTGTCTCGGGCGTCCGGATGCTTGAGAATGTTTCTCCCTCCAGGGTTCGCACGATCAAGTCCGCGAAGCCGTTCATCCACCACATGTCGACCGCACGTCCGTAGGCCGCCGTCGCTTTCGCGGCGATGACAGATACCCCTGCCGAGGACTTCGAGCCTCAGAAGAAGGGGTGAGGCGCTCACCCTCACCGTGAGAACTGCGACGCACGACTGGGTGCACCGGCGCGCTCTCTATGTTCACGACACGTAAGCCAATACGGTCGAATTCGTTTGCTACGACCCCGGGGTCTGAAGAGCCTGTGAATCAATCGGCTCTCAGCGCGAGAGCAGACGCGAACGAGCCACGCGAGCGGAGTGGGGCATGGGGGCCCCGCGAGCGAGCGTGTGAAGGGGTCCGGGGGACGAAGTTCCCCGGTGAAGGCTGACCTTCGGTATCGTCGACGCGCTGAAACCCCTCCGGAGCGTGGCGGTGGAACCGCGACGACGCGACGCGCGAACCGCCGGCATGCGGACTCCACTCCGCGATATGATGCGGGCACCGCTTCATGGCCATGCCACCCGGCGCGCGTCTCGGGCCTTACGAGATCATCGATCCGCTCGGCGCCGGCGGAATGGGGGAGGTCTACCGCGCACGCGATACGAAGCTCGGCCGCGAGGTGGCGATCAAGGTGCTGCCCGAGCTGTTCGCTGCCGATCCGGAGCGGCTGAATCGCTTCGAGCACGAAGCCAGGACCCTCGCCGCCTTCAACCATCAGAACATCGCGCAGGTCCATGGCGTCATCGACCAGCCGCCGGCGCTGGTGATGGAGCTGGTGGAGGGGGACGACCTCGCATCGCGGATCGCCGGTGGTCCGATCGCGGTCGAAGAGGCGATCCCGATCGCGCGTCAGATTGCGGAGGGGCTCGAGGCGGCGCACGAGCGCGGCATCATCCATCGCGACCTCAAACCAGCCAACATCAAAGTCCGCGGCGACGGCGTCGTGAAGGTGCTGGATTTCGGCCTCGCGAAGGCGACGGCCGCTGGCCACGACGCTGGCGCAGAGGCCGTCAGCCCGTCGGACTCGCCGACGTTCGCGTCGCCTGCCATGACCCGGATGGGAGTGATCCTCGGAACGGCGGCCTACATGGCGCCTGAGCAGGCCAAAGGCAAGGTCGTCGACAAGCGTGCGGACATCTGGGCTTTCGGGTGTGTGCTGTACGAAATGCTCACGGGGCGGCGCGTGTTCAACGGCGAGAGCAGCTCGGAGCTCATCGCCGCGGTCATCATGTCCGAGCCGGAGCTCACGAGCCTTCCAGCACACGTGCCAGCAGCCATCAGGCGGCTGATTCAGCGCTGCCTCGAGAAAGATCCGCGCCAGCGCCTGCGTGACATCGGCGAAGCCCGCATCGCGCTCGCCACACCTCTGGTCGCCGACGCCGCTGCGGCTGTAAGCGGCAAGTCTGCTCCGTCCGTGCTGGCGGTGAGCGCGTGGGTCGCAGGGGGTGTCCTGGTCGGCGCCGCGCTGGCCTGGCTCGTCAGCGGGAGAACGGGCGCCATCCCGGACTCGTCGATGCCGGAGTTCTCGCTGAAGCGGCTCACCGAACTGCCCGGCGCCGAGATGCATCCCGACATCTCACCGGACGGACGGCAGGTCCTTTTTACGAGCTCGGCATCCGGCAATCGCGACGTCTACCTGCTGCGCGTCGGCGGAGCACGACCGATCAACCTGACGGCCAGGTCGGCCGACGATGACGAGCAGGGAACGTTCTCGCCGGACGGCGAACGGATTGCCTTCCGGTCCGACCGTGACGGCGGCGGGCTGTTCGTCATGGGCGCGACCGGCGAGTCCGTCCGCCGGCTGACGACACAGGGCTTCGATCCCGCCTGGTCTCCGGACGGCAGGCTCCTCGCCTATTCGACGGAAGCGGTGATCGATCCCTACGCGCGGAACACGCGGGCGCAGCTCTGGACCGTCGAGGTCGCCAGCGGCGAAACGACCAGGCTGCTGGAAGGCGACGCCGTGCAGCCCGCCTGGTCGCCCGACGGACGGCGACTGGCGTATTGGGCGAATACCGGCGGACAGCGGGACATCTGGATCGTGGACGCCGGTGGCGGCACCCCGGTTGCGGTGACTCGGGACGCCGCGACCGACTGGTCGCCGGAATGGTCGCCCGACGGCGCCTGGCTGTACTTCTCGAGCGACCGCGGCGGCACCATGAATCTCTGGCGGCTCGCGATCGATCGAGACAGCGGATCGGCGAGCGGCGCCCCGCAGCCGATCACCAACAGCTTCACCGGGATTGGCTATGCGAGATTTGCCGCCGACGCGCAGCGGCTCGCCGTCATGGCCTACAGCCGCAGCTACGAGCTGTCGCTGGCGCCGTTCGATTCAGCAGGCGGCGGCAAAGTCGGGCCGGAAACGACGGTTCGCAGTCCCTCGCTCGGCTGGTGCTCGTCATCTCCGTCGGCCGACTGGCTCGCCTGCACGAGCCGCGGCGCACAGGAGGATATCGTCCTGATGCGGCCCGACGGCTCCGAGACCGTGCGTCTGACCGACGATCCGGTGAAGGACCGGAATCCGACATGGTCGCCGGATGGGTCACGGATCGGCTTCATGTCGGCACGCAGCGGAGAGTGGGAGCTGTGGTCCGTGCGCCCCGACGGCTCGGATCTGCGGCAGATGACCGATCTTCGCGCCGACACGTCTGTCGCCATCTGGTCGCCCGACGGGAAACAGGCCGTCACCACCTCCTCGACGCGGCCGCCCACCGGCCTGTGGCTCTTCGACACGTCGGCAATGGCGACCCGTCAGAACGCGAAGTTCTTCGAGAGTCAGCTTCCGGACGTGTTCAGCGCCGAATCGTGGTCGCCGGACGGCAGGCTCATCGCCGGATTCCTGCAGGACAGCGGCGGGTATCCGAGAACGATCGCGCTCTGGGATGTGGCGACCGCAACGCTGCGGCCCCTGAAGGTGTCGCTGCCGCGGCGCTGGGCCTTCTTTTTCGTCAATGGCGGCTGGCTGCCGGACTCGCGCCGTTTCCTTGTCATGTCGGACAGCGGCCTCGTGCTCGTCGACAGCGTCACCGGCCAGTCGACCCCGGTCCAGGTGCGAGCGGGTGTGCGCTACGACCTGACTGCCGCCGGGCGGACGCTGATGGTCGAGCGACTGCTCTACGACGCGGACGTGTGGGTGATGGAAGTGCGGCGATGATCGCGACCGGCACTTCTCGTCCGCCTTCGCCGCGAAGCGGCTCCGGCGGGATCACGCCGCGGCTCCGGAAGCGTCGCGCTACTCACGCCATCGTAACGTCCTGTCGCGCCTCGTCCCAGCGCCAGTTCGGCGTTGACGGATCGATCCGCACGCCGCCGAGCCACCGGAGGGGAGGTTGCAGGGAGAGCCAGTCGGTCACCCCCTGGAGTACCTCACGGCCGGTCTGGGTAATGGCAAGGCGATCGCTGAACGGACGGTCCGGATCGAGCACCGACCGTTCGTAGACGGCCGGGTGGGCACGTCCCATTTGGTTCAGGATGTGTAGAAACATCGTGTCGCCGAGAAACGGCATCGGCTCCAGTTCGCCCTGGGAGACTCGCCACAGGTCGCCAACGCTGGCGGGCTCCCTGGCTAGTATCTGCAAGAGCAAGGATTGCGTCAGGCTGAGGCCGTTCACCGACGACGGCAGCTCCTGCAGGTGGCGATGCACGGCCGGTCCGAGATGCGGCAGCGCCGGCGTTCGCGTGCGAGCGATGGCCGCGAGCGCGCGCGGATCCGCCGATGTCAACGCAGCCCACGC
>DASPFV010000244.1:0-21272 GCA_035620975.1 Vicinamibacterales bacterium | reverse complement strand
TGACCCCGCCGTCTACTCAACCTCATACACATACAGCGTCGACGTGTCGTCCTCCGGCAGAAAGTAGCCCCGGAGCCCGGTAGCGGTGGGCTCGAACCACGTGGCGTTCTGCGTCAGCGGCACGCCGCCGGTCGTCCACAGCCGCACCGGGACCTGGTGAAGCGGACGGCCGTCCCCCAGGTCCACGAGCTCGAGCCCGCCGAGCCGGAGTGCCGTGGCCAGGCCGCCGGTGCCAGCCGGCCGCAGATCCGCAACACCCGTGCAGAGCATCCGTCGCCCTCCGACGTACTTGCAGTCCTGGTAGTCCACGTAATGTGAGCCGTTGACCCTCCAGCGCGCGTCGGACGCTCCGCCCTGGATCCCCTGCCCGCCCTCCGCCAACGCCCACCTGTAGAAGCGACGCGATCCCCAGCTCACGCCATACAACGCGCCGTCGTCGGTATCGTGGACGATCGCGCCGATGTGATCCGGAACGCGGAAGACCTCCGCAGCCGTCATCGTGCGCGGATCGACCCGGTACACGATCGACCGGCTGTTCGGGCGGTACTCGGCCACCGGCACCCACACGTGAGCCCCATCGTAGTCGATGCCTCCCGGGTGGTAGATCGTCCCCTCGCCCAGCGTCACCTGACCGAGGAGTCTGCCGTCCCGGTCGAACCTGAACAGGTGGCCAGTGCCTGCGCCGGCGTCCCTGTCGAGCCCGTCGACTGGCGCCGCGAACCGCCTGGTACGCGTTTTCACTTCGACGGAGGAGAGATAGAACGCGTCGTTCGCCCCGACCAGTCCCTGCGGATGGTGCGTCCTGAACCTCAGCGGGACAGCAGCGGTCTCGGTCCAGCCCGAGTCGCGGGTGAGGCGTCCGACCCGCTCGGCGACGCTGGCTCGCCGATCCGCCTGCCCGAGCGCCAGCGCCCCGACGGCGAGCACGAGCGAGCCCACCCGCGCCACCGTGCTATGGTGCTGTCCATCGATTTTCAGGGTGAGCCTCACAATGCGATATCCCGTTCTCGCGTCCGTGTTCCTTGGATCGCTGGCGCTCCAGACAGCCGATCCCGCCCGCACCAGCATCACCTACGAGCCCGGGGAGGGCGCCGGCCAGGGCCGGCACGCGGTGCTGCTCGCCGGCGATGAAGAATATCGCAGCGAAGAAGCCCTGCCGATGCTGGCCAAGATCCTCAGCCAGCGGCACGGCTTCCGGACGACGGTGCTGTTCTCGGTTGACGCCGACGGCACGATCGACCCGAAGAACGGCAGAAGCCTCTCGAACCCCGCCGCCCTCGACACGGCCGACGCCGTGATCATGGCCCTCCGCTTCCGCGCCTGGCCGGACGAGGACATGGCGCGCCTCGAGAGACACCTCCTCTCGGGCAAGCCCATTGTGGCGCTGCGCACGAGCACACACGCGTTCGCGGGTTTTCCGAAAGACAGCCGGTGGGCGTCGTGGAACTACAACCACGAGGGAGGGTTCGGCAAGCGCGTGCTCGGGGAGACCTGGCTGACGCACTGGGGACGACACAAGATCGAGGGCACGCGCGGAGTCGTCGAGGACGGCCAGCGCGACCACCCGCTCCTGCGCTCGGTCGCGAACGTCTTCGGCGACACGGACGTCTACGAAGCCTATCCACCCGACGACGCGACGATCCTCATGCGGGGAATCGTGCTGCAGACGCTGAGCCCTGACGCTCCGCCGGCCGCGTACGTGAAGCGCCGCGCGACCGACAACGTCGAGCAGGACGTCAACACCCCCCCGATGCCGATCGCCTGGACACGGCTCCACCGGAGCGCGAGCGGCGCCACGAGCCGGATTCTCACGACGACGATGGGCTCGGCGACCGATCTCGAGAACGAAGGGCTGCGGCGCCTGGTCGTGAACGGCGTGTACTGGTCACTGGGGCTCGACGTTCCCGCCCGGGCGGACGTCGCGTTCGTCGATCCGTACGAGCCCTCGTTCTACGGCTTCGACGGGTTCCGCAAGGGCCTGCGCGCCTCCGATTTCGAGCTTGGGAAGCGGGTGCCTGGAGTCCCGCTGCCGAAGCCGCGGAGTACGCCGCCGGCCAAGGGCTGATGGTTGACAGCTGATCTCACGCCTGTCTCGGGCGGAGCACGCAATAACCGGCGTGCGCCACCGGCAGCGCCAGGAGGGCGAGCGCGAGCCCGAACGCGGGCCAGTTGAAGGTTGCCGGCAGGACGGCGCTCAGATCCAGGCCCTGCCGGACGGCCTGAATCGAGTCCCACATGAAGACGAAGAGCGCCAGGGCAATCCCCGCCCCGGCTAATCCCCACAGGACGCGGCCGCCGGGGGCTGATGCAGCGTCAGCCGGACGGCACTGCGTGACCAGCGTGCCCCAGGCGATCATCAGGGCCGCGATCGAGACCGGCGCGATCACGGGGCCCCACCACGGCAGCGGCAGGAGGAACAGGACGTCCCACGCGAACAGCGACCCGGGCCAGCCGCTGATCATCTTCAGAAATACGTAATACCAGATGTCCCACAGGCCGAAGGCGATCGCGGCGTACGCGAGACGGTGACGCCAGGCGCGGCTCGAGAGCACGCCGACCATCAGGAGCATCACGAGCGTCGCGGCCTCGCGCGCCAGCTCCACCGGCGCCACGCCGTCGACGAGCGGGAGGGGATTCGCCTGATACGGCTCCACCCGATCCACGAGCACGCGGAGGTAATAGACCGTGGCGGCCTCCATCCAGGCCATCGCCATCGCAAACACCGCCACGATCAGCCAACGGCGCCTCTCCGTCACGGCCTTCGTCCGGGACAGGCAGCGGCCGTCTCTTCGTCGGCTTCGAGACCTGCGGCAAGCTCCCGGATCCGCTCTTCGACGCGATCGATCACGTCGTCGGGCGTGGACGTTCCCGCCGTCAGGCCGACCGTGCCGGCGCCGTGCAGGAATTCCGCCTGCAGGTCGCATTCGGACTGGACGTGATGAACCCTCGGGCACCAGCGGCTGCAGGTCTTCACCAGTTCGCGCGTGTTGTTGCTGTTCGCCCCGCCGACGACGATCACGACGTCGGATTCGAGCGCGAGGTCGCGCGCCGCCGCCTGGCGCTCACGCGTCGGGCGGCAGACGGTCTCGATCAGGCGCACGTCGGAGCGGGGGAAGCGCGTGCGGATCAGCCCGACCAGGCGCCGCACGGTCTCGATGGGCTGCGTGGTCTGCGCCGCGATGCCCAGGCGAAGGTGGGCGCGAAGCGCCGCGACGTCGTGTTCGTCCTGCACCACGTCGAAGTCGTCCAGGTCTCCCGTGAGTCCGCGCACTTCCACGTGGTCGCGCTGGCCGACGATGACCGGATGGTAGCCGTCACGGACGAGGGCCTTCACGGCCCGATGCGCGACGTGCACGAGGGGACACGTGGCATCGACCACGGCGAAGCCGCGGGCGCGCGTCTGAGCGAGCGCGCGCTGCGACGTGCCGTGGGCGGTGACCATCACGGTGGGTGTCTGTATGTCCGCGAGGTCGCGGGCGATCGCGATGCCGCGCGCGCGGAGCCCTCCGAGCACCGCGTCGTTGTGCACGAGGTCGCCGAGAATCGTGAGCGGAGCCGCCTCCGCCTGGCTGACCGCCAGCGCGATGGCATCGCGGACGCCGAAGCACATCCCGAGGGACTGGGCACGGAGAAGGCGCATGACGAGCGTGTCGTAGACTGACTGCCGGCCGTAACTTTACATTGCAAAGTATGCGGCCCGGCAGGGGCCCTTGTCAAGCGGGATCGGCCGGACGCTGCGGAGCCGGCGCGTACGGCCGGCCCCGACCGCCGGCGCCTCGGCCACGCGTACCGGGTCGAACTCGACTTCGGAAGCTCCGCAACAGGTCGCACGACTACTGCAGTACCACGACTTCGTAGCTTCCCAGCACCGGCAGCGTGAAACGACTGAACGCGCCGGCCCGCCTGACAGCGATATCCGCGCTGGAGCGGACCGCCCTCGCGAGCTGGAAGTCGCCCGCCAGCTCGACGGAGATCTCCCGCATCTCGACAGGCGCGTGGTACGTCGTGTCGGCGTGACCGCTCAGGTTGACGAAGTGCACGAGGGTGCGGTGACGCCGGGGCTGCTGCATCACGGTTATCTCGACGAGCGGGTGGGCGTTCGTCCTCAGCTGACGTCCGTGCGGCAGCAGATGATCGACGAGGTCCGCCATCAGGCCGGAGTGCCCCGGCGAGCCGTGCCGGTAGTACAAGCCCCCCACGTCCCAGGGGACGTACGCGACCCTGCCTTTCCCATGGTCCGCGAGCAGCAGGCCCGGAACCCCGGTCTCGACCTTGTCCACCCACACCTTCTCTGGCGGGCCGAACATCGCCGGCGGGATGAGCGTCAGCAGCGGACGTCCGGGCGCCGCGTACTCCGCGTATTCGCCGTCGAGGAACAGCAGGTTCGTGTTCCTGAGCGACGGCAGCAGCGCGTGATCGTGGATGCGCCACGACGCCTGCACGGCTGGCCGTCTGCCGAGCAGCGTGCCGAACTGAAACGCGGGGGAAGGCGGCGTGGCGCCCGCGACGAGCAGCCGTCCGCCTCCGCGGACGAATGAATCGAGCTCGGCTGGTGCCCCGGATGGCGAGATGACCAGCTCGAACGGGCGCGAGGCATCGGACAGCCACTTCAGGTTGTCGGCGACCGCGAACGGGATGTGCTGCTCGCTGAGCATCCGGAAGAAGCCGCGGTAGGCACTCTGGGCGCCGCCCCGCAGCAGCAGGACCCGCGCGGCGCTCTCCTGCCCGACGTAGAGATCCTCGTGCCGCGCGTGCCACTCGAACACGGGCCTGGCCGCGACGAGCGCCTGCCGGTCCTCCTGGTCCATCGTCCCGACCATGGCAATCGCAGGGGGACCACCGTGCGCCAGGTTCTGATACAACCGCAGCTGCATCTCCGCAGGCGCCACGGTGACGAAGCGCCACGGGTAGTCGACGAAGCTCATGGCGAGATTGACGACCATCTTGTCCGGCTCGGAGTTGCGCGCGCGGTTCACGTTGTCGCTCGCCGAGTACGGCCACATCGGCAGTGGACGCGTCACCGACGTGTTCGACTCGTGCATGATGACGTCAGTGTGCTCCGAGATGTACGTGAGAAACGCGGCGCCCGGACGCCGGCTGTGGATCAGGTCTCCGATCATCGCGGCGAGCTCTCGCGCCGATTCGGCCATGAACTCGGCGTAGCCGTCATCCTGCAACGACACGGGCAGCGGCCGCCCGTAGCGGGCCTGGAACTTCCGCCGGCACGCCTCGCACTGGCACGGGCCCATGGGCCGGCCGCTGTAGTCGGTCGAGGGGTTCCCGAACATGTTGAAGAACAGCCCGTCGACGGCATAGCGTTCCAGCGCTTCCGTCAGGATCTTCGGCGCGTGCTCGCGGTAGTAGCCGCCGTTGATGCAGGTCGAATACAGGCCGTTGTAGATGGCGGGACCGCCGTCCGTCCCTTTGAAGAACCACTCGGGGTGCGCATCGAAGACCGGCTTCTGCGTCTTGCTCAGGTCGAACCGGCCCACGACGCGCATGCGCCGGGCACGGGCGGCGGCGAGCACCTCGCCGAACAGATCCCGGCCGGGCGGCAGGTGCGGGCTTGGGTAATGCAGCTCCACGCCCGTGGGGTACTGCGCCACGATGCCGCCCATGTTGAAGAGCAGCGTGTTGGCCGGGAAGTCGGCGACCTGCTGAACGAGCCGCTGCGGATCGAGCGTCGAGTCGATCTCCCGCACATTGGTCTGCAGGAACCGCACGGGCTCGTCCATCCACCAGCGGGACTGGCCCGAGAGCGGGCCGAGGCTCACCAGACCCAGCAGGATCGCCAGTTCCGCACGGACTCTCATCGCGCCGGCTGCCGCCCGAACGCGTACAACGCGGATGTCGTGCGCACGTAAATCCGACCATCGGCGAACGAGGGTGTCGCGTACGCGTCCTCGCCCAGCTCGTTGACGGCCAACGTCTTCAGCTCCACGCCCGGCTCGACGACAACGACGGCGCCGGCTTCGGTCGTGAAGAAGAGGCGTCCGTCCGCGGCGACCGGCGACGCGAAGTGCGGGCCCGGCGCTCCGGTCAGGCGCCCCTGCCTGACCAGCGCGCCGGAGTCGGGATTCAGGATCGTGACGATCCCGTTGTCGTTGATCATGTAGAGCAAGCCCTGATAGAGGAGCGGCGATGGCAGCTGCGGGACGCTGCGCTGGTACTTCCACCGGATCGCCTTGCCGGTCATGTCACCCGAGCCGCCGAGCCGGATGGCCAGCATGCCGTTCTCGGAATCCAGCGCCGCACGGTAGTACGCCCACTCGTCGCGGGTGAGCGCCCCGTCGACATCCAGGTCCGCAACGTCGAACCAGAACGCCGGCGTGAACTTCGGAAACTCCGCCTTCGACAGCACGCCGTTGCCGTCGGCGTCGGCCGTCTTCCACGCCTCGTCGGCCTCGGGCACGCTCACCTTGTTGCCCGGATCGTTGACGGGGGCGCCGTACCCGTTCACGTAAATCGTGCCGTTCCCGATGACCGGGGTGGACTTCATCTCGAACGACAGCCCGCCGGCCCACCAGAGCTTCCGTCCCGTCGCGCCGTCATAGGCCGTGAGCAGGAACGAGCCGGGCAGCAGGATCTGATCCCTTCCGTCGGGCCCGCGCCACACGACGGGTGTCGAATGCCCGCTCTTCGCCTCCGGCCGATCGACCTTCCATCGCACCGCGCCCGTGCGCTTGTCCACGGCCAGCAGGTACGACCCGAGGCTCTGGTCGCACGCGAGCACCACGAGATCGCCGACGATCACGGGCGACGCGCCCATGCCGTAGACGTTGTTGAAGGGGCCGAGCGCCACGTCCCAGCGCTGGCGGCCGTCCGTGTCGTACGCCAGGAGGCCGTAGTCGGGGAAGAACACGTAGACGCCGCTCTCGTCGACGGCCGGGCTCGGCGACGCCGGATTGTTGCGCTTGTCGATGATCTTCGTCGTCACCGGCGGCGCGGGCCGCTCCCAGAGCACGCGCCCGGCCTGGCGATCCACCGCCAGCGTGAGGAGCGTGTCGCCGCGATAGCCGGTCAGGTAGATCCGGTCGCCCCAGAGGATGGGCGACGAATGCCCTGGCGGCAGTTCCAGCCGCCAGACGAGGTTCTTCTTCGGGCCGAACTCGGTGGGTACGTTCCTGGCCGCGGAGATCCCGGAGCCGTTCGGACCCCGGAACCGCGACCAGTCCGGCGGATCCGCCGCCTGGAGCCCGAACGTCAGACCGATGACCGCACACGCCGCGGCCGCTGTCAGGTAACGTTCCATTGCGCGCTGTCGCTGCACGGGCGCAGTATAGCGCGCGGCCGAATTGGCTCTGCACCATGAAGACGAGAGCCACGAACAGTGGGGAACGGTCAGCTTTCCAGTGCGGCTATCCGAAGAACCGCCGCGCGACCTCGAGATCCCGTCTGGCAGCGGCAAGCGTGTGCGCGGTCCCGGTCGGCATGTCGTACTCGAGGTGGACCGAGATGGGGCCTGCGAACCCCGTGGCGCGGATGACGCGCGCCGTCCAGGCCAGATCGACCATGCCCTCGCCCAGTGGACAGTCCTCGATCGTCCAGCCTTTGGCCGACTTCAGGGGGCGGCAGTCCTTCAGGGCCAGCATCTTCAGCCGCGAGCAGGCGAGATGGGTGGCCGCCTTCCATGCGCCACCGCTCCCCTCGGCTGCCGCATGCCGGGGATCGAAGTAATACCCGGCCCACCTCGGGTCGAGACGGTCGATGGCGGGGGCGATGTCCCAGAGAGCGGCGCCGACGTAGGCGGCATGGTTGTGGAAACCCATGACGATCCCGCAGTCCTGCGCCAGCGCCGCCAGCCCCTCCACCGCGGCCGCGGTCGCGGCGACCTGCGCGCGCACGTCTGGCGACATCGCGTAGCGCCAGTAGCCGGCCTTGAAGTAACCCACGCCAGCGCGGGCGGCCGCCAGCAGGATCGGCCGCGCCGTGGGCGCATCCGCCGACGTCAGCTCGGTGGTGATCATCGGGACCTTCACCCCCTGCGCGGTGATGGCCTCGATGGCGCGCGGCAGATCGTCCGCCGCGCGGTCCGGCAGCACGTGGCCCCCGGACCGAACCGTCAGGTCGACGCCGTCGAAGCCGGCCTCCCGCACGGCGCGTCCCAGATCCGTCCACGCGAGCTCGGGCAGGTGCTTCGAGAACAGACAGAACGGAGACGCCGTCGACGCGGGCTGCACTGCGGCGAGGCCGAGCGACCAGCCAGACAGCCCGACCGCGGCTCGACCGACGTCGGCGAGCCATTCCCGACGCGAGAACAGCATAGGTGGATTGGCCATGTTCTAGACTGACCCCGGTAATCACCGGTTAGCCGCTGCGTTCGTCAATGCAAGCACGAGCCCACGGCAAATCAGGATGGAACGATGTGCCCCTCTTCCACGGGACGCGGATTCACGCGGATAACTGCCCCTCTTCCACGGGACGGCGATGAGCGCGATCTCACGTGGAGTGTCCGCTGCTCCAGTCTCGAGCATCCGTGAATCGTCTCCGGTCACAAAAAACCCGCAATCGTCCGCGCCCATCCACCTTCGCCCTGCGGGCTACGGCGGACAAGTCCGCGTCCCGTGGAGGAACCTATCCGCCCTCATCCGCGTAGCATCCGCGTCCCGTGAGAACCCCTCCGCGCTCAATCCGCGGTTCGCGGCGGCACCGCGCTCAAACCTGGGCCGGTGAGCTGGCCGGTCTGCATGACGCCGTCGCGGATCGTGAACAGGCCGGGAAAGCGCGATTCCCAGGCTGCGCTGGCGGCCGGCACGAACTGCCGCGCGTTCGCCTCGATCCCGGCGTTGCCCGGTACGCGTGCCGCGATACCTGCCGAGTGGATCAGGGAGGCGCCCGGGCACGTCAGATCCTGGACGCAGAGGAACATCCCGTACTTCTGCGCGGCGGCGGCCATCAGCATGGCATGCGACTGCCCTTTGCACGCCTTGAGCGCGACCCCCGTGTACCCCATCTCGCGCGCGAGCAGCAGGGTCTCGAGGTCGGTCAGCGACTCGTCGATCACGACCGGCCTGAGCCGCGCCGCTTCGTGCATCACGTTGGCGCGATCGCGCTGCAGGTCACGCGCCGTCGGCTGCTCTATATATAGGATCCGCTCGAACCCGGCGGGCGTCCCCTCGCGGACCTGCCGCAGGCAGTCCAGCAGGTACCCGACGTTCGGGCAGCCCTCGTTGAAATCCAGCAGGTACTTCCAGTCGGAGACCCCCCGCGCGGCCTGCAGCCGTGAGACGATGCGATCGATGCGCAGGATGCGATCGACGTCGGCGCCGAGGTTGCCGCCATTCAGCTTGATCTTGAATCGAATCAGGCCGTCGCGCGGGACCCACTCCTCGAGCGTGTTCGGCAGACCATCGTCCAGCCGCTGGCGGATGTCGGCCGCCTCGAGCGGATCGCTCGCGCCGACCGAGTGGAACACCGGTATGGCGGGTCGCGGCGTGACCGGCACGTAGCGATCCAGGTACTCGCCCGCGAACGCCGGGCCGAGATCGCGGGCCAGGTCATGGCTCATGAAGGCCGGGCCGTACGTCTCGTAGCAGCTCACGCCAAACGCCTTCCCGTACGCGTCGTGAAGCGCCGCGTCGAACGGGCTGGCGACGACGAGGGTGCAGAGCTTGGGGATTGGCGCGTGGAGGCCGCGGGCGCGCGACACGACTTCCGCCGCCCGCAGGTACTCCGGCTCCAGCGCCCGGAACAGATCGATCGGATGGCCGCGCTCGTCGCAGTCGGCGGCGAGCGGGGTGAGCTCGTCCGCAAGGGCCTTCATCGCCCCGAGCCCCTCGTCCTGCGAGGCTGCCGGGAAGGCCCAGGCGTTGCCGAGCGTCATCGATCCGAAGCCCCAGGCCTCCCTGCCGTCACCGGTGCGAACCCGGCAGTCCACGTTGAGGATCGTGACGCGATCCACCGTGCGACCGCCGAACTGATAGGGCGCCCGGTACAGGAACTCCTCGTATCCGTGCCGCACCTCCACGATGCGGATGTCGGTGGGACGCGAAACGTGCACGGCCGGCGCCTCGCGCCGCCGGCACGCGACGAGCGGCGAAAGCGCGGACGCCGAGAGAGCGCCGAGCCCTTTCAAGAGCGTCCGCCGGGAGACCGGGGCTGACTGACGCGTCACGACGCTCCGATTATAGACGCCGAACGGTGAGCTACTATGAGGCTGATGGGCCCGCCTCGTTATCGCGACTCGAGCCGCGCCGTGCGGCTTCTGACGATCAGTGCCGCGCTCGTCACGACCGCTCTCACCGTTGGCGCGACGCAAACGCGACCGCCCGCGGCGCCGAGCCCCTGGGCCGACTGGGTCGAGGCCGACTTCCCGTTCTACTCCTCCGTGATCGACGCGGGCCGTGCGGGTCCCGGGCTCCCGGAGCGGAACCTCGCGCCGCGCGGGCTGGTGCTCAACCTCGGACGGGGACGATGGGCGGCGTTCGACACCGACCTCCTGCGCGTCGTCGCGATCTGGACGGGATCGCCCGGAAGCGGCGTCACACCGAAGGCCCTGGCTCCCGGCTCGTATCACGTGCCCGACCGCAAGACACCCAACGGACAGTCCCCCGCCCCTGAACCGGACGGCCGCGTCTGGATCGCCAACGGGATCTACCCGGGATGGCAAGCCGGGCTCCGGCCGTCGCTCGTCGATCCCCGCGAGCCTGCACCCAGTCCGGAGGAAGTGGGGCGCGGTCCCCTTCCGGAACCGATGGGCCGCCTCACAGCCATACGGCTCGTGCAGGAAGGCGTCGTGCTCGAATACACCGTCGGGCAGTCACACGTTCGCGAGTGGATGCGCGCCCACGAACAGGCGGACCAGGCCAGCGTGGTCCGGCACGTCGAGATTGACGCGGTAGCCGAGCCGCTCTGGCTGCTGCTCGGGTCGGGCGCCGCGAGCGCACGTGCGGCGCTCTGCCGTGGAAGCGACGGGGGCGTGAGCCTGGAGTCCATCCCGCTCGGCAACGGCGAAAGCGGAGCGACGACCGGACCGTCGTCGGTCCTGGCCGTCAAGGTGAAGCCGGGGCCGGGCGCGCTCCGCTTCTGTGCCGTGCTCACCGACGGCGCGGAGCTGCCGGACGTGACGGTCCGCAGCATCCCGGATGGGGCATCCGCCCGGCGGTGGCCGGACGAGGTCACGACCCGCATCACGAGATCGTCGTCGCCCGGCGCGTACGTGGTCGATGACGTGGCGCTGCCGCTCGAGAACCCCTGGCGCCGCAATGTACGGCCGGGCGACATCCAGTTCCTGCGCGACGGCACGGGCTTCGCCGTCACGCTGGACGGCGACGTGTGGATGGTCCGCGGCCTTCACCATCCCGAGGGGCCCGTTCGATGGCGCCGCTTCGCCTCGGGACTGCACGAGCCGCTGTCGCTGGCGATCCGCGACGAGCAGGTGTACGTCTTCGATCGCAACGGCATCTGGCGGTTGCTCGACTCGAACGGGGACGGCGAGGCCGACGTGCACGAGCTGTTCTCGAACGCGTTCGCGCAGACAGCCGACATGCGTGAGTTCCCCAGCACGCTGCGGCTGGCGCCAGGGGGCGAGTTCGTGATCGCGAAGGGGGGACAGGAGGCCACGACGATCGGGAAGCACAACGGCAGCGTCCTGCGCATCTCGGCTGACGGCCGCCGCGCGACTGTGCTCGGCTACGGTTTCCGACAGCCCAACATCGCCGTGAACATCCGCACGGGCCTCGTCACCTCCAGCGACCAGCAGGGCCACTACATTCCCACCACGCCCCTGCACGTCGTCCGCAATCGGCAGTTCTACGGGTTCCTGAGCGACAAGCTGCCGCGGGAGGTCTACCCGGCTCCGATCGCCGAGCCGTTGACCTGGATCCCGCATGCCGTGAACGCGTCCGCGACGTCACAGGTCTGGCTGTTCGGGGCACGGATGGGGCCGCTGAACGACGGCCTGGTGCACATCGGGTTCAACAATCCCGAGATTTTCCGCGTGCTGTTGAACGATCGCGGCTCGCGCCTGCAGGCGGCGGTCGTCAGCCTCACGCGCGACTTCGAGTTCCCTCCGCTGCACGGGTCGGTGAACCCGATCGACGGGCAGCTTTATATCGCCGGCTTCCAGGTGCTCGGCTGGGGCACGACGGCACCACGCCTCGCGGGCCTCGGTCGCGTGCGTCATACGGGCGCGCCTTCGACGGTGCCGAGCGAGGTCGTGCCGACCGACAAGGGGGTGCTCCTCGGGTTCGACGTCGCGCTCGACCGCAAGCGCGCCGTTGATGCGGACAGCTTCACGATCACGAGCTGGAGCTACAAGCGCACCTACCGGTACGGCTCGCCGCAATACAAGGCGGACGGCAGCCCGGGCATCGACCTCCTCGCGCCGAGCAGCGCGTACCTCTCGCGCGACGGCCGCCGCGTGTTCGTCGGCGTGCCGGGCATGGGCGACGGCCCTCGTCCGATGCAGATGCGCGTCGGGTGGACGCTGGCGACGGAGGAGGGACGCGTCTTCCAGGAGAACGCCTACTTCACGCCTTACGAACTCAGTTCGTTCAAACCGGCCGCCGAAGGATTCGGTGACATCACGGTGGATCTGACGCCACGGACGGCCGCCGCCGAACCGGCAGTGCCCGTCAGCGCCGACGAGGGCCGACGGCTCTATCAGCGCCTTGGTTGCGTCGCCTGTCATGCCGCGGAAGACACCTCGATCTCCCGCCTCGGCCCCCCGTTCAGGGGCCTCTACGGGACGACACGCACGTTCCTCAAGGGAGTGGTGACCGTCACAGCTGACGAGGCCTACCTCCGCGAGTCGATCCTGGAGCCGGCGGCGAGAATCGTGACCGGCTATGAACGCACCGGCGTGGGCATGCCGAGCTACGCGGGCGTGCTGACCGATGCGCAGATCGAGTCGATCATCCTCTATATCAAGACGCTGAAATAGCTGGCCCGCAGCGCGCTGTCCGGATTGGCGCTCGCAGATCGCGGCTCGAAAGTCGGAAGTCGCGTCTCGCTTCCGCCTGAAGGCGGAAGCCACGCGCGGAAGCCACGCGAGGTCCACGCGAGCGGAAGCGAACGTGGACATGGTTCGCGTGGCTTCCGCCTTCAGGCGGAAGGAACCTACGGCGGACCCACCGGCCGGTCTCGTGCTCAGAGCGACAGGAGCCGCCGCGCGTTGTCGTGGAGCAGCTTTCGTTCGATTTCGCGACCGCCGGCGAGCCGTCTGATCGCCGACTGGATGCGGGCACCCAGACAATCCGGACCGCCGCCATCGCGATCGTTGCAATCGCTGCCGTAGAGGAGCCTGTCCTGGTGCCGCACCAGGAAGCCGCGGGTGAAGTCCTCGTCGCGCGTCAGAGCGTTCAGCCCCGAACCGGCCGACAGATCGCCGTACATGTTCGGGTAGTCTGCCAGGTAGCGATCGGTCAGCCCGCCGCGCGCCACCGGCCCTTTCGGGTACATCACGCTCTGATCGTCATGTCGGGCGTCGATGTTGCCCCACCACGTCTGCGCGTGGCCGATGAACGCCACATCCGGGTACTTGGCGAGGACCCGGTGGAACCGATCGAACCCGTAGTTGTACATCCCGTGCTGCCAGTGCATCAGCACCGGGACGCGGTGCGCCCTGGCGAGATCGTAGATTCGCAGCATGGCCGGCGCGTCGCAGTCGACGCCGAACTTCTGCTCGCCGATCAGCACGGCCCCCCGCTTCAGGTACGATTCGATCTCGGCGACGGATCCGTCCAGGTCCGGAACCTCGTTCGCAGCGAAGCGGTAGGCGTCCGCGTGCGCTCCGGCGAACCGGTAGCACGCCTCGTTGCCGAGCGCCTGCGCCTGCAGCCCGTTCGCCTCGCCGTCATGAGTCGAGGCCCTGCGGACCGAACGGCCCGCCGGGAGGAGGATGGTAGTGGTCGCGCCGATTGCGCGCTGGTGGGCGAGCAGCACCTCGTCGGGCCGCCCCGTGTAGTTCACGTGCTGGTGGATGTCGATGACGGGATCGGCGGACTGCCCCGGCGCCGGCGTCGAACCTTGCGCCGGCAACCCGAGCAGGGCCAGACTGGTGACGGTCAGGAACTCGCGCCGGGACGTTTCCACCGAGACATTCTGACCCGAATCGGGAACGACTGCATGCCTGTGTCGAGGCTCACGCCGCTCGCCTGCCTCTGCGCGGCCGCCGTGCTCGCCGGTTTCGAGGGCCAGTCCTCACCCTCGCGACAGAGCTGGCCGCCGGCCGTTCAGCAGGTTCCGCCCACCTCACCACCGCTCGCGCCCGGCGAGGCGCTGAAGACCTTCTACATGCCCCCGGGCTACCGCCTGGAGCTGGTAGCCAGCGAGCCGCTCGTCCAGGAGCCGGTGGCGATCGACTGGGATCCCGACGGACGCTTGTGGGCCGTCGAGATGCCGGGCTTCATGGCGAACCTCAGCGGCTCCAACGAGCTCGATCCGATCGGGCGCGTCGTCGTCCTCGAGGATCTCGACGGCGACGGCCGGATGGACCGGCGGACCGTGTTCGCCGAGGGCCTCGTGCTCGCGCGCTCGATCAAGGTGCTCGACCGGGGCGTGCTCGTCGCCGAGCCTCCCGACGTCTGGCTCATGCGCGACACGGACGGCGACCTGCGCGCCGACACGAAGGACCGGGTCACGGACCGATACGGCCGTCGTGAGGCCGATCCGCAGAACAACGCGAACGGTTTTCTCTGGGCGCTCGACAACCGGATGCACGTGGCCGGACAGGGCGACGTCTACCTGCAGCTGAAGCAGGGCGGGATCGACGTGCTCCCGACGCTGCAGCGGGGCGAGTGGGGCCTCACGCAGGACGATGCGGGGCGGATCTTCAGGAACACGAACGAGTCGGCCCTGCACGTGGACCTGGTGCCGACGCCGTACTACGCGCGTCATCCGGGCCTGCTGCGGAGCCGCGGCAGCTACGAGCGGCTGGCCGATTCGTCCCCTGACCTGAACACGGTGTGGCCGGTGCGCCCGAACCCGGGTACCAACCGCGCCTACCAGGCAGGCATCGATCGCGCGGACGGAACGCTCGCGAAGTTCACGGCCGTGTGCGCCCCTGTCGTCTATCGCGGCGACAGGCTGCCCGTCGATCTCTACGGGAACGTCTTGGTGGCCGAACCGGCGGCCAACCTCGTCAGCCGCATCGTTCTGGAGGACACGCCGACCGGACTGCGCGCGCGCAAGGCGTACGACCGTGGCGAGTTCCTCGCGTCCACGGACGAGCGGTTCCGTCCCGTGTATCTGTCGAACGCGCCGGACGGCACGCTCTACGTGGTGGACATGTACCGCGGCATCATCGAGCACCGTATCTCCATCACTGTCTACCTGCGCGATCAGATCCTGAAGCGCAAGCTCGATCAGCCGACTGGCCTCGGCCGCATCTACCGCGTGGTCCACGATTCGACGGCCCGCGATCGCGCAAACCCGCTCGCGAGAGCCACCGCGGCGGAACTGGTCGCGACGCTCTCGCACCCGAACGGCTGGTGGCGCGACACTGCACAGCAGCGCCTGATCGAGCGGCGCGAAACGTCCGCCGTGCCGGCGCTCCAGTCGCTGGCAGAGTCAGGCGACTGGCGGATCCGGCTGCACGCGCTGTGGACGCTTGACGGGCTCGACGCGATGGAGGCCGGGATCGTCGTTCGCGCCCTCGAGGACCCAGTGGCCCATGTGCGTGTGGCCGCGGTGCGCATCGCGGAGCGCTGGCTCGGCACGGCGCACGGGGAGATTGACCGTGCCGTGCTCGGGCGACGGAGCGATCCCGACGCGGCCGTCCGGCGTCAGCTCGCGGCTTCGCTCGCCGTCGTGCCTGGTGAGGCCTTCGAGCACGCCCTGGCGTCGCTGCTCGAGTCGCATGGCGACGATCCCGTGACGGTGGATGCCGCACTCAGCGGCCTGCACGGCAGGGAGCTGAACGTTCTCGCGAAACTATTCGGGGATGCACGCGGCGCCGAGGGTTACACGCCCGGCCCGGCGCTGGAGGCCGCGGTACCCATGGTCGGCGCGACGATCGTCCGGAGCGCTCAAGATGCGGACGCGCAGACGCTGTTCGCGTGGATGGGCAACCGAGAACGGCCCTTGTGGCAACGCGCCGCGCTGCTGGAAGGGGCCGAGATTGCCCTGCTCGGTGCAGCCATGCCAGGCACGCCGGCGCCCAGACCGGGCGCGGCCGCCGCCAACCTTCCGTGCGCCACGTGTCCCGGCGGCCGGGCCGGACCCGGCGGCGCCTACGCCTTTCCAAGGCCGCCTGGATGGGGGCGCGACGCCGGGCGAGGCGGTCCCGTCCTCCGGCTCTCGCGCGAGCCGGAGGTGAACGTGTCGGCGTCGGAGCCCGAGCTCGCAACCCGGCTCGCGACCGTCCTGGCGCGCGTGACCTGGCCAGGCAAGCCGGGAGCGCCCTCGGCAGTGCCTCCCCTCGGCCCCGAGGAACGGCGTCGATTCGAAGCCGGCCGCGAGGTCTATCGCAACATCTGCCAGGCCTGCCACCAGCCCGACGGCCGCGGGCAGGAGAAGGTCGCCCCGCCGCTGGTCGGATCGCCGCTGACGCTCGGAGATCCCGCCATCGCGGCGCGGATCCTGCTCAACGGCAAGGAAGGCCCGATCGGCCTGATGCCTCCCGCCGGCGCCGTCCTGAGCGACGAGCAGATCGCGGGAGTGCTGACCTACATCCGGCGCGAATGGGGCCAGACCGCCACACCCGTCGGGGTGGAGACGGTGCAGCGGATCCGCACGCTCACCGCCGACCGCACGCGGCCGTGGACCGAGGCGGAACTGATGAAGATCAGATAGCTGCCGGCCGTCGGAACCAGAATCCCTCCCTCGCAGCCATTCGGCGGGGGCTGACGAAAGATGGAAGCCGGAGCTGACAGCTGAACGCTGACGGCTATTTGAGCTCCACCTCGATCACCCGCACCGGCGTCGTTCCCGGATTGACGGGCTCGTGGGTCACGTTCGCGTCGCGGTACCCGACGCCTCCAGCAACGAGCTTCGCGGTCTCGGACTTGCCGTCCGGGTATTTGAACTCCAGCGTGCCGCCGGAGATGACGACGCCGACGTGTGCCAGTTCGTGGGTGTGCATGCCGGCTGAGCCGGGCGGGAACGTCACATCACGCACGCGAACGCGTGCGTTCTCGAGCACGATCTTCGACGCGCTCGCCGGCTTGGCTGCGCCCTGGACGGGCGGCGCCTCCCCGGCGACGAGCGGGCGGCCGGAGAAAAAGGCGGCGGTCAGGACGATCCCCGCAAGGAGCCCCGCAAGGAATCCGGTCGGTGGTGTTTTCATGAGGTATTCTAACCGCAGCTTCAGCTTCCCAACGGGATGGTCCAATCAACCAACGAGGACTGCCGGGGGTGTGGCGCTGGTAAGTGCCAACTGGAAGTTGGGAAAGCCTCACCCCTGTATTGCCGTCCGCCTCACGTCCTCGATAGGATCCTCGCCATGTCGACATCTTCAGTTCTCTTCCGGCGTCTCGCCGGGTTGGGCCTGGTCCTCTGCGCGGCCGGGCTGGGCTCGTCGCCGGCCGGAGTCGCGGCCGACAAGCGCATCGTGCTGATCGCGGGGAAACCGTCCCACGCGCCCGGCATGCACGAGTTCCGGGCCGGGTGCATGCTCTTCCAGAAAGCCCTGAGCCCGGTGGCCGGTTTGACGGTTCAGGTCTACGACCAGGGCTGGCCCTCGAAAGACGAGTCGGGCACCCGCGTGGACGACAACGCGGCGTTCGAGAACGCGCACGCGGTGCTGATCTACGCGGACGGCGGCAAGGGGCACCCCGCGATCCAGGGGGATCGACTGGCCGTCATCGAAGCGCTCGCGAAGCGCGGCGTGGGCCTGGGCTTCGCCCACTACGGGGTCGAAGTGCCGGCTGGCGAGCCCGGCGACGCCTTCCACCGGTTGATTGGCGGGTTCTACGAGACGAGGTTCTCCGTGAACCCGATGTGGGCTCCGAAATTCCACAAGCTGCCCAATCACCCGGTCACCCGAGGCGTCGGGCCGTTCGCGACGCACGATGAGTGGTACTTCAACATGCGCTGGCCCTCCGACCCGGCGATGAAAGCGCGCATCACGCCCCTGCTGGTCGATACGCCCAGTGACGACGTCCGTGACGGTCCTTACGTGAGCCCGCGCGGGCCGTACGACCACATCATCGCCGACAGCGGCAAGGCCGAGACGATGATGTGGGTGTACGAGCGGCCGGACGGGGGCCGGGGCTTCGGATTCACGGGCGGCCACACGCACGCCAACTGGGGTGACCCGAACCAGCGTCGCATCGTGCTGAACGCGCTGCTGTGGATCGCCAAGGCCGACGTTCCAGCCGCCGGGGTCCAGGACACGATTGCAGCCGAGGATCTGACGCAGAACCTCGACGACAAGCGGAAGCGATAAGGAGGACGGGATGTTCTCAGGATGCCGGGCGGCGCTGCTGCTGGCATGTCTGGCTGCGGCGCCGCTCGCCGCGGCCCAGGAGCCAGCCACGCGTGCGGAAGCCGACCGCCAGCGACGCGAAGAGAAGAACGCCAGTACCGAGCAGTACCAGCCGAGCGGGTTCGAGCGGGGGTTGAAGTTCTTCGAGACCAGGGGGATCTTCCTGCTCGATCGGGAGGGGTTCTATCCGAAGCTCGGATCGCTCGCAACCGGCAGCGGGTTCGCCTACGGCGCCGGCTATCGTGACCGGGATCTCTTCAATGACAAGGGGCGGCTGGATCTGTGGGCTGCCACGAGCATCCGCAGGTACTGGGCGACGGAGGCGCGCCTGACCTTCCCCGAGCTCGCCAGCAATCGCCTGCACCTCGAATCCTGGGTCGCGCACCGGGACTACCCGGAGGAGGACTATTTCGGTCTCGGTCCCGAGTCCAACCGGTCGGATCAGACGAGCTACGCGATCCGCTCGGATCGCGTCGGCGCGCGGGCCGGCGTGCGCCCGGTGCCGCTGGCTCTCATCGGCGGAGGCGTCGAATACCTCAACCCGCGGCTCGGTTCGGGTGAGGACCCGCGCGTCCCCTCGATCGAGGAGATCTTCGATCCCTCCACGGCGCCAGGTCTCGGGGAGTCGGTCAACTTCATCCGCTCGATGGCATTTCTCGAGATCGATTACCGGCAGCCCAGGAACGCGCGCAAGGGCGGCTGGTACCGCGTCGAGTTCTCGCACGTGGACGACCGCAGCACGGGCACGTACACGTTCAACCGCACGGACGTGGACCTGCGGCAGTTCATCGGTTTCCTCGCGGAACGGCGTGTGCTGGCCGCGCGGCTCTTCGTCTCGACGTCCGACACGGACGCGGGTCAGGTCATGCCGTTCTACCTGATGCCGACCCTCGGCGGCAACGACACGTTGAGGGGCTTCCGGGACTACCGGTTCCGCGGCCCGCACGCGATCCTCGTCCAGGCCGAGTACCGCTGGGAGCTCTGGAGCGGTCTCGACGCCGCCCTGTTCTACGACGCGGGGAAGGTCGCCACCCGCCGGTCCGATCTCGATTTCGAGGACCTCCAGAGCGACTACGGCTTCGGGTTCCGCTTCAACACGAACGAAGCGGTCGTGCTGCGCGTGGACGCCGCCTTCGGGAGCAGAGATGGCAACCATCTTCATATCGTCTTCGGCGGGATTTTCTAGGCGGCTCGGCGCGGCCGGCGCTGCGCTCTTTGCGGCGGCGGTCCTCGGCTCGAGCGCGTGGTCCGCCTCGCCACGGTTCTACCCCGACGACCCGCTGTGGACCGACGACGACCGCGCATTCGACGCCGCGAAGGTCGAGCCCCTCGAGGACACGAACGGGTACGACTTCGTCGTCAACACCTTCGGCAACCCCGGCGAGCGGCGCGACGTCCGGGCCATGAACGTCAACACGGTGGACGAAGTGCCCGATTCGAGCTGGTTCACGAACCGGATCGGCCGCCGGGAGATGAACGTGGCCGAGGTGGTTAAGGGCCCCGACATCACTGAGCGGGTCTCGATGGAAGGCTGGGTGGTCTCCGGCGGCAAGGGCTCCGGCGTGCAGCCCGGGTTCCGGATGTCCGACCGCAGCGGCCAGCTCTATCAGGTCGAAGTCGACCCGCCCTCGAACCCTGAGCTGGCGACCGGTGCGGAGACGATCGGGACGGCCTTCTACCACGCGATCGGCTACCACGTCGTCGAAGTCTACCTGGCCGAGATCGATCGCGACGCCCTCGTGATCTCGGAGGATGCCACGATTCGGGATCCGCTGAACGGCAGGCGCCGGCGGCTGAAGAAGTACGACCTCGACAACGTCTTCGAGCGAGCCGCGCGCCTGCCGAACGGCCGGTACCGGGTGCTCGTCAGCCGGTTCGCGCCCGGGAGGCCGCTGGGCAACTTCCGGTATTACGGCACGCGTCCCGACGACCCCAACGACATCGTCCCGCACGAGCACCGGCGCGAGCTGCGCGGCGCCCGCGTGTTCGCCGCATGGCTGAACCATGACGACTCCCGGGGCATCAACAGCCTCGACATGCTCGAGACCACGAACGGCCGTGCCTGGGTGAAGCACTACATGTTCGACTTCGGGTCCATCCTGGGCAGCGGCACCGTCTACGCCCAGCGGCACCGCCCGGGGCACGAGTACATCTTCGAGGCGGCGCCAGGATGGCTCTCGCTGGTGACGCTCGGCCTGTACGTGCGACCGTGGATGCTGATCGACTACCCGGAGGTGCCGAAGTCGATCGGTCGATTCGAGGCGGATGCGTTCGACCCGCTCAAGTGGAAGCCGGAATATCCCAACCCCGCGTTCGAGAACATGCGGCTCGACGATGCGTTCTGGGCGGCGCGGATCGTGTCGAGGTTCTCCGACGAGATGATTCGGGGCGTCGTCGAGAAGGCGCAGTATTCGGACCCCAGGGCCACGGAGTTCATGACGCAGGCGTTGATCAAGCGGCGGGACAGGGTCGTGTCGGCGTGGCTGAACGGCGTCTGCCCCGTGGTGGACGCGGCACTCGCCGGCGACGGGACCCTCACGTTCGCGAACGCGGCCATCTCGGCGCAGGCGGCCACGGCGCCCGAGAGCTATCAGGTGCAGTGGTTCCGGTTCGACAATGCCGCCGACACGAAGACGCCCGCCGGAGAGGCGCAGACCGTCACGGCGATGTCGGCGCGCGCGCCGGCGGGGCTGGCTGGGGACTTCGTCGGGGTCACGATCAGCGCGAAGCACCCGTCGCAGCCGGGCTGGGCGCGGCCCTCGTCGTTCTACTTCCGGCGGAGCGGATCGAGCTGGACGCTGGTGGGGGTGGAACGGGGTCAGGTCTTGCAGTGACGTACGGGGGAGGGGTCAGGTCTTGCATTGACGTACGATTTCACTTCTCTCAAGAAATCGTACGTCAATGC
>DASPFV010000243.1:0-10748 GCA_035620975.1 Vicinamibacterales bacterium | reverse complement strand
GTCCGACGTTCGGCCGTATCCCCGAGCCGGCGCTCTGGGTGTTCGACACCGTCGGTCTGGCGGTCTTCATCGGCGTGGTCGGCCTGACCGCTGGCCCGAGCTTCGTCGCCGGGCTCCGCGAAACCGGTCCCAGCCTGCTGGTGGTGGGGTTCGTGGTCGCCTTGACGCCGCACGTCGCGGCGGTGCTCTTCGGCCGCTACGTGCTGAAGATGAACCCGGTGATTCTGCTCGGCGCGTGTGCGGGCGCGGGCACCGTCACCGCCGCCCTCCGCGCGATCCAGGACGAGGCCGGCAGCAAGCTGCCGGTGCTCGGCTACACCGTCCCGTACGCGGTGGGCAACATCCTGCTGACGGCCTGGGGGCCGGTGATCGTGATGCTGACGAGTTGAATGCGGCTCGCAGCTCGCGGCTGGACGCTCGCGAGTCTGGAATCGGGTTCTGTCGAATTGGCGCCAGGGAAAGAGAGCGGCAGCCGCGGTGGAGGCTGCCGGGAGGGTGCAGTCATGAGGCGTTCTTCACAACCGGCCATCCTGGCGATCGCGGTCGTCGCCGCGATCGTCTTCGTGCCGCAGGCCCGGGTGTGGCACCTCCGCGCCGCCGCACACGGGCCCGAGCAGAGCGGCAGCCTGCCCCGGGTGGTGGTGCTCGCGACGGGCGGGACCATCGCCGGCGCGGCGGCGACCGCGATCGCCAGGATGGCCGGTTGTGAAGAACGCCTCATGACTGCACCCTCCCGGCAGCCTCCACTCTGACTGCCGCTCCCTTTTCGTGACGCCAATTCGTCAGATCCCGCTGAGACCCGCGAGCCCGGAGCCTAGAGAGCCTTGAGCCTACTGGAGCCCCGAGCCCCGAGCCCCGAGCCCCGAGCCCAGAGCCCCGAGCCCCGAGCCCAGCTAGAGCCCAGAGCCGAGAGCCCAGAGCCCAGCTAGAGCCCAGAGCCGAGAGCCCAGAGCCCCTCCCCATTCATTCCACCAGCATCACGATCACCGGCCCCCAGGCCGTCAGCAGAATGTTGCCGACGGCGTACGGGACGGTGTAGCCGAGCACCGGCAGCTTGCTCCCGGCCTCGTCCTGGATGGCCCGCAGGGCCGCCGTCACGGTTCCCGCGCCCGCACACGCGCCGAGCAGGATGACCGGGTTCATCTTCAAGACGTAGCGGCCGAAGAGGACAGCCGTGACGTGCGGCGTCACCGCGACGACGAACCCCACGACCAGGAGACTCGGGCCCGTCGCGCGCAGCCCCTCGACGAAGCTCGGACCGGCGGTCAGGCCGACGACCCCGATGAAGACGGCGAGACCGACGGTGTCGAACACCCAGAGCGCCGGCTCGGGGATACGGCCGAACGTCGGACGCACCGAGCGCAGCCAGCCGAACACGAGCCCCATGATCAACGCGCCCCCGCTTGCAGTCAGGCTGAGCGGCAGCGTGCCCACACGCACCGAGAGCAGCCCGATGAACCCGCCGACCAGAATGCCGAGGCCGACGAAGATGATGTCGGTCTCGCTCGACGGCCGCTCGATGTAGCCGAGCACGTCGCCCACGCGGCGCACGTCGCGGCTCGCGCCGACGACGCGGAGCAGGTCGCCGCGGTTGACGATGGTTTCTGCCGTGAACGGAATCTCTTCACCGCCCCGCACCAGCTTGTGGAGGACGACGCCGCGACCGAACCGGTCGGCGAGCACGTCCAGCGTCTGTTCGGCCACCAGCGGGTTGGTGAGGACGACATCCGCCGTCTCGATCGGGAAGTCCTGGACCTCGCGATCCTCGACTTCCGTGCCGAGTTCCTGACCTCTGTCGAGCAGGACGTGGCGCCGCGCGGCCACGGCCGCCACGTCCCCAGGGCGGAGCACGGTCTCCGCCGATGGATCGATCAGCTCGGCACCACGGCGTATCCGTTCCACGAACACCCGTTCGGGCGCGAAGGTGCGCTCCAGATCGGCCACCGTCCTGTTCGCGACCGCGTCGTGCAGCCGGTACGCCCGGATGTCCCACTCCCGGTAGGCCGATCGGGTGTCGGGCTGGAGCTTCGGTTTCGACGACAGCAGCGCCTCCAGCTTCCGGCTCTCGGCCTTCAGGTCGATACCGAGGAGGCGCGGCGCCAGGCTCGAGAGCAACCAGACGACGAAGCCCGTACCGACGAGATAGCTGACGGCGTACGCGACGGGGATGTTGTTCAGGAGACGGGTCTTCTCCGCCTCCGGCAGCGCGAGGCGCTGGATGGTTTCCCCGGCTGTCCCGATGACGGTGCTCTCGGTGAAGGCGCCGGCCAGAAGCCCGGCCGCCGTGCCCGGGTCGTAGCCGAGCAGCTTCGCCGCCGCCACCGTCGCCAGCAGGCTCGTCCCGCAGAGCACCACCGTGAGCGAGACCTGCGGCAGGGCGTTCCTGCCCAGTCCGCGGAAGAACTGGGGACCCACCTTGTAGCCGGTGGCGAAGAGGAAGAGATCGAAGAACACCGTCTTCACGATCGGCGCGATCCGGATATCGAGCTGGCCGATCAGGACGCCCGCGAGCAGCGTGCCGACTACGTTTCCCAACGTGAACGAGCCGAGGCGGATCCGGCCGATGAAGAAGCCGACGGCGAGCGTCAGGAAGATCGCCAACTCCGGGTTCTCTCTGAGCCCTCTGACGAGATAGTCCATAGCCCTCTGCCGCGGGTGTGTGCTCCGCGGCCTCACCTCGTGACGAGCGCCAGCCAGGGCACGCCGATGGCCACGTAGACGACGAGATTGAACGCGGTGGTGAGCGCGCCGAGCCGGTACAGCTCCTTCTGCGAGAGATACCCCGCGCCGACGAACAGGAGGTTCGCGCTCGACCCCTGCGGGGTGATCGCCGAGAAGTAGTTCGTGGCGAACAGCAGCATGAAGGCGAGCGGCGTCGCGGGCACGCCGAGCTTCACGCCGACGTCGAGGAAGACGCCGAACAGTGCGAGCAGGTGTGCCGTCTGGCTGACGAACAGGTAATGGAGCAGGACGTAAGCGACGAGCAGGATCCATCCTGCCCAGAACCACGACAGCCCGTCCATGGCGCCGGCCAGCCGCTGCCCCAGATAGCCCATGAATCCCATCTCGTTCAGCTGGGCGCTCAGCGTGAACAGCGACGCGAACCACAGGAACGTGGCGAGCACGTCGCCTTCCTTCGCGATGTCGGCGCCCGTGAGCACGCCCGTGGCCAGCAGGACGCCCAGGCCGAGGAGGGCGATGGCGGTCGAGTCGAGCGCGAACGTCGCCGCGCCGGCCCACAGCGCCACCATCCCCACGAAGGTCACGGTGACGATCCGTTCCTTGCGGCTCATGGGTCCCATGACCGCGAGGGCCCGCCGCGCGGCCGCCGGCGCATCGGGCGTGGCAGTTACTTCCGGCCCGATCGCCCGGTGCAGGACGAGCGGGAGCAGCAGCATCGCGGTCAGCGTGGGAACGCACGCGGCCACCAGCCACGAGCCGAACCCGATCTCCACCCCGAACGTCCGCGCGATCTCCGTGCCGAGCGGGTTCGCCGCCATCGCCGTCAGCCACAGTGCCGACGACACGCTCAGACTGGCGATTCCAGAGAACATCAGGAACGCGCCGACGCGGCGCCGCGACTCGTCCCCGGGTCGGGCCCCCGCCGCATCGGCGAGGGAAATCGCCAGCGGGAAGAGCACACCGGACCGCGCGGTGTTGCTCGGGAACGCCGGCGCGATCACGCCGTCGACCAGGAACAGGCTGTAAGACAGGCCCAGCGTCGATCGCCCGAACCGGCTCACCGTCCACTGGCCGATGCGTTCGCCCAGCCCGGAGGTGACGACCGCGCGCGCGACGAGAAACGCCAGGACGATCAGCAGGATGGTGCCGTTGGCGAAGCCCGAGTACGCCCGCGCTGCCGGCAGCGTGCCGGTCAGCACTGCCAACGCGAGCGCCAGCACGGCCGTCGTGAGGATCGGCAGTGCGCCGACGACGACCGCGAAAATGGCGGCGGCGAAGAGGGCGAACAGATGCCAGGCGTCCGCCGTCAGGCCGGCAGGGACAGGCCAGACCCACAGCCCCGCTGCGAGCAACCCGGTGGCCGCGAGTGGAAGCCCGCGGCGCACCTTCGCCGGGATCACGGTTGTCCGCCTCTGCGCACCCGCCCGCTCAGGTCCCCGGCGCGACCCTGTACCACGCCGTCTGGAGCCATCACCACGTACTGCCAGGTGAACGCGTACTCGCCCGTCACGCCAGCGAAGCGGCCTGTGCCTCCCGTGATGGTCCCGAGGAGGCGCTGGCCGCCCGAGAACGGTCCGCCCGTCAGGGTGCTGAAGATTTGGTTTCCGCCGTCGTCCGTCCACACCGCGCGGCCGACGCGCACGTCACCGCCGTCGAACGCGATGGCCTGCCCCTGGAATCCGCGTCCGAGCGTGCCCTCCACCGTGAGCACCAGCGATCCCGAGAGCTGCACGATGGCCGCGTCCCGATCCGCTTCCGATGGCAGCGTATGACGGGTTCCGGACGCGGACCAGCTCCCTGCGAAGTGGCGCCACCCCTCGACGTTTGCCGCGGGAGGCGTGGGCTGCGGCGCTCCGACGGAGAGCGCCCCTCCCATCAGGGAACCGGCCAGCAGCAGCGATCGGGAGGTCATGCATCGCGCTCCTGGCCGGTCATCGCCACGGGGTTGAGGACGCCGGCGATCTGGTCTTCCGTGAGCACGCCGCGCTCCCGAACGAGCTCGAGGATGCCGCGGCCGGTCCGCATGGCCTCGGCCGCGAGCTCGGTGGCCCGGTCGTAGCCGATGACCGGGTTGAGCGCGGTGACGGTGCCGATGCTGTACTCGACGTAATGGCGGCAGACCTCCTCGTTGGCGGTGATGTTCTCGACGCAGTGCTCCCGCAGCGTCCGCGCCGCGTTGACGAACAGCGTCTGCGCCTCGAGGAGGCACGCGGCGATCACGGGCTCGAACACGTTGAGCTGCAGCTGGCCGCCTTCGGCGGCCATCGTCACGGTGAGGTCGCTCCCGATCACGCGGAAGCAGACCATGTTGACCACCTCGGGGATCACGGGGTTCACCTTGCCCGGCATGATGGACGAGCCGGGTTGCTTCGGGGGGAGGTTGATCTCGTGGAGGCCGCAGCGCGGACCGGAGGAGAGCAGCCGGAGGTCGTTGCAGACCTTCGAGAGCTTGATGGCCAGGCTCTTCATGCATGCCGAGTACAGGACGAAGGCCTGCGTGTCCTGCGTCGCCTCGATGAGGTCGGGCGCGAGGTGTATGGGAAAGCCCGTGATCCGCGCCAGGTGCGTCGTGCAGCGTTCCGCGTAGCCGGCCGGCGCGTTCAGCCCCGTGCCAATCGCGGTCGCCCCCATGTTGATCTCGCAGAGCACGTTCTGGACGACTTCGAGCGCGCGCACCTCGCCGGCGAGCGTCTCGGCGAACGCCGTGAACTCCTGGCCGAGCGTCATCGGCACGGCGTCCTGCAGCTGGGTCCGCCCCATCTTCACGATGCCCGCGACCTCCTGCCCCTTGGCGCGGAACGCCACGATCAGCTCGCGCGTGGCGGCCACCAGGCGCACGTTGCCGAGCGCCAGCGCGACGTGCAGGGCCGTGGGATACGCGTCATTGGTCGACTGCGATGCGTTCACGTGATCGTGGGGGTCGCAGTAGCGGTACTCTCCCTTCTGCCAGCCCATGAGCTCGAGCGCGCGGTTGGCGATGACCTCGTTCGCGTTCATGTTCGTCGAGGTGCCGGCGCCGCCCTGGAAGACATCCAGCCGGAACTGGTCGTGCAGCCTGCCGTCGATGAGCTCCTGACACGCGCCTTCGATGCCGGTCAGCACTTCGCGCGAGAGGACGCCGCAGTCGAAGTTCGCGCGGGCCGCGGCGAGCTTGACCATGGCGAGGCCGCGGACGACGTCGGGGTAGAGCCGCAGCTCGACCCCGGAGATCGTGAAGTTCTCGAGCGCGCGCGCGGTCTGAACGCCGTAGTAGGCGTCGGCGGGAACCGCCTTGTCACCGAGGAGGTCGTGTTCGATGCGCGTGGGGTGTTGAGCCATGAGGTGCCTCGTGTGCCTGCGGCGGCGTGAAAGCAATCGAGAGTGCGAGCGGGCCCGATGACCTTCTCGCAGGTTCAGTGCCACGGCCCGGCTGGCGCAGGGCTCTGATAAACCATCGCGGTCCAGGGACTTAGAAGTGGTTCACAGCCTCCGCAGCTCCGGGGACAGCAGGTGCGCCTCCGGAATACCAGAGGTCCTCCGGAGCCGGATACGGAGAACACATCCAGTCCGGCACTCGCAGCGGCCTAGTAGGTCCAGCCCAGTGACAGCACCGTGCCCACGTCGTTGCGATCGGCGTCGGGATTGGGCGGCTGGCTGTCGAAGGTGTCGTAGAGGGTGAGCGAGACGAAGAAGTCCTTGAAGAACTCGCGCTTGATGCCGGAGTCGAGCTGCAGCCGGTGGCGGCCGGCGTTCGAGAGGCTCGGGTAATACGCCAGGCTGACGTCCACGTTGGTGCGCGGCCGGTCGTAGGTGTAGTACGACGTCCGGAACGTCAGGAGGCCTTCGAGGTTCTGTGTGGGCTCGACGTCGACGCCGCGCTCGTCGTTGGCGACGAGCCCGGCGCCGAGCACCATCTGGGCGCGATTGCTGTTGATCAGCCGGGGTCCGACCGCGCCGCCGATCTGCGACCGCAGCCGCAGTCCGAGGCTCTCGTTCGTCTCGAACCTGGCCGCGGCCGTCACGAACCAGCGCTGCCAGGGATAGCGGAGGTAGGAACCTTCGACGGAGCCGCGGTCGTCGCGGTTGCTCTCGCCGTCGCCGTCCTCGTCCTGCTGGGTCACCGTGAACGACGCGGTGAGCCTGGCCTGGGAGGCGACCTTGCGGATGATGGTGTCCGAGTTCAGGTTCAGCTGCGCGATGCCGCTCGATCGCGTGTAGCTGAATCCCAGATCGATCGATCCGTCGAGCCGGCTCCAGAAGCTGCGGCCGATGGGAGTAATCAGCGTCACGTCGGCCATCCCGAGGGTCGTCGTACCATCGGGCATCACGACGGCGATCTCGCGCGGCAGCGCAGGGCCGAGCGTGCCGAGGAAGCGAAGCCCGGCGGTCGTCAGCACTTCGACGAGCCGCGCGATCGCCACCACGCTCGTCAGCTTGTCCCATTCCAGGTAGAGCGTCCCGGCGTCGTCGGTCTTGAACTCCAGTCGCCCGCGCTCGAGCCGGACGATCTCCCCGGTGATGCGGTCGCCGTTGGCCAGCGTCACGACGTCGGTGCGTCCCTGGGCGTGCGCCACCGTGGAGGCGAGGAGAACGAGCGCGACCGGGAGCAGGGGTCGCGCCCGCCCTGAGAGGGGGTTCATCCGTCGCTCCTTCCGCCCGGGCGTCAAAAGCGAAAGGATACCCAAGTTCCAGCGTCAGTCCGTTCCCGCCTTCGCCTTCCCCGCGTACGGGTTCCCGCCGAGCGCGTTCGAGATGGCCGTGATCGAGCGCTGCGCGCGCACGCTGTTGCCGGCGTCGTCGAGCGGGGGGGACACGACGGCGATGCCGAACTTGCCTGGCGAGACGGCGATGATGCCGCCGCCCACGCCGCTCTTGGCCGGCAGGCCGGTCGCGTAGAGCCACTTGCCGCTGTCGTCGTACAGGCCCGCGGTGGCCATCACCGCCAGCACGCCGGGGACCTTGTCGGGATCCATCACCTGCTTGCCGGTGATGGGGTTCCTCCCGCCGAACGCGAGCGTGGCGGCCATCACGCCCAGATCGCGGGCGTTCACGCCAATGGAGCACTGGCGCGTGTAGAGGTCCACCGCCTGCTGCCAGTTGTCCTTGATGTAGCCGTAGGCGAGCATCAGGGCGCCAATGGCCTGATTGCGCTGGTTCGTGTCGGACTCGGACTTGTAGACGTCCTCCAGCACGCGCAGCTCGCGGCCGGCCGCGTCGTTGTGGAAGCCGATGATCTTCTTCCACACGGCGTCCGAGTTGGCGCCGGTGACCATGCTGGTCGCCGAGATGGCGCCGGGATTCACGAGCGGGTTCATCTCGGCCGCCCCCGTGCCGACCACGGTCCGCACCCCTTCGATCGCGATGATCGAGTTGAAGCGCGCGCCGGTCGCGTCGACGCCGATCCGCTTGGCGACCGAGTCGAGTCCCTGCTCCTGGATGACCTGAGCCATCGTGAAGACCTTGGAGATCGACTGGATTGACACCTCGGTCTTCACGTCGCCCGCCGTGAACACCTTGCCGTCCGCGGTGACTACGGCAATCCCGAAGAGGTTCGGGTCCACCTTGGCCAGCGCCGGAATGTAGTCTGCGTTCTTGCCCTCCTTGAGCGTGCGGAACTTGGCGTGGGCCGCATCGACCGCTTTCTGCACCTCTGAGCCAGACTGCGCCTCGAGTGCCGGCACGGTGAGGGCCAGCGCGCCGAGTCCGAGCGCGCAGATGCCCGACGAGAGAGCCTTTCCGGTTCGTGTCATCGTTAGCCTCCGAGCCTGTGCGAGAAGTTGTATTTGAAGGAGAACTGCAGTTTGAAGCCGTCGCTGCTGAAGCCGTCGGCGAAGTTCTGACGGCGCCCCCACTGCAGCTCCGCGCCCATCATGACGTTCTGGACGGGGGTGTAGAGCACGTTGCCGAGCGCATACTGCCCGTCGCGGAAGGCGCTCGCCGCCTGTGCGTCACGATTGTCGTTGTCCTGACGCGAGTAGCCAACGCTGCTGCTGAACTGCTCGTTCCAGGTGTGGTCGAGGAAGAGCACGAGGCCCTGAATCGGAATCGTCTTGCCGAGAATCGGCTGGGCCGGGTTGCCGAAGTTGTTCACGATGCCGATGTCCACCGGCGAGTCGTTCATGTAGTTCTGGATGCCCTCGCCGAAGACGTACTGGAAGCGGAGCACGTCCCTGTCGGTCACCTTGTAGTTGGAGCTGAGATTGATCCCCCAGCCGGTGGCGCTGCCCGACAGGTCGAACTCGTCGTCGAGCGTGTCGTCCCACTTGATCCACCGCAGCATGCCGGCGGCGCGGACGTAGCCCCAGTCCTGCGTGTACTTGTAGGCCGCGGAGAAGTCGGGCAGGGGAAAGCGGGCGCGGATGCCTTCCAGCTCCACCCGGTCCTCGTACACGCCCTGGTCGCCGCTCGCGCCCGGACGCTCGAGCGCCAGGATGGCGCTGTGCCCCTCGGTGAGCGCCGGCATCCACCGCACGTGGACGTTGCGGAAGAACACCATGCCCGTCGGACCCCAGTACTCGAGCGAGTTCGGGAAGACGTCGATGTCCATGAACGGGCTCCAGTACTGCCCGGCGCCGAACTGGCCCACCTCGCCGTAGGCATGGCGCAGGCGGAACGTCGTCTGCCCCTCGTCCACGCCCGTGCCGAACAGCTCGAACTCGAAGGTGGTCTTCAGATCGCCGAGATCGGTCGGCAGCGTGGCGCGCACGCCCAGCCGGCTCTGTCGCACGCCGGCGAACGTGTTGTGGTCCTCGCCGAACTGCCCTTCGAACGAGGGCAGCCTGGTGACGCGCATCGTGTCGGACCAGTTCGGATTGATCGTCTTGAAGTCGTGACCGATGTCGAGCATGGCGAAGCCGTAGATCTCCATGCTCGGCTTCGAGGCCGGTTGCGCCTGGGCGGTCGATGCCGCCGGTTCCGCGCCGCCGGAGGTCGAATCCTGCGCGCGCGCCATTGCCGGGCCCCCCAGAAGCAGGCCCGCGGTCAGCAGGCAGACCAAACCGGCAAGCCGGTTCGTCTGTGGTGGTCGCATCGTCGTTTCTCCTTGTGTGAGAGCAGCGTCATGAGGCGTTGGCTTTTTCCCAGGTGCGGACCCGGCGCCGGCCTTCGTCGAAGATCCGCTCGTAGTTCCCGGTTCGAATCTTCTGGCTGGCCTCGGGCGTCAGCAGGCGCCAGACGGGCGCCCACAGGTCGAAGACCGCGTAGTAGGGTTCCCTGCCTGCCGGGGCCACGGTGTCGGTCCCGAAGAGGAAGCGGTCGGGGTACTTGTTGAAGATGCCGGCGACACGCTCGATGACTTCCGGGGTGGAGACCGCGTACTTCGCGACCTCGTCCCACGAGATGTCGAAGCTGACGTGCGCGAGCGCGGGATCCGTCAGCATCCCTTCGAGGATCTCGAGATGCGTCGGCGGACGCTCCGCGGCCGCGGCCGAGACCTGCACCGGCCGGACGATACGGCCCAGGCCCGTATGCGCCCAGATGATCGTGGTCTTCGGGTGCCGCTTCAGAAGGGCCCTGGTCTGCACCAGGTACACGGGCTCCGTGTCCGCCTTGCCGAACGGCATGTCGATGTCGTTGTGCAGGATCACGACCAGGCCTGACTCGGCGGCGAAGTCGAGAATGCGATCAAGCGCGGGGTTGGTGAGGCTGGCGGTCTCGCCCGGGATCTTGGCCGAGACGAACTCCTTGTGAATGCTGAACTCGCCGATGCCGGTGAAGACGCCGGGGAACGTCTTCAGCACCCGGCGGATGTGATCGACGCCGTACATGTCGGCCGGGTTGAACCCGGTAATCATCGGGTCGAAGCGCGCCTGCTCCTCCTTCGACAGGCCACGGTAGACGCTGGCGATGTAGGCATCGGTGAACGAGTAGTAGTAGAGCGGCGCGTCGCTGTGCAGGTAGTAGGTCGGCGCGAAATCGCCCGAGTTGGCGTAGGACCACTGCTGCTGGAGCGGGATGCCGAAGAGCGTCGACCGGCCCACGCGCGTGCCCATGATCTGCAGGAACTGGCGCGGCTCGATCCCCTGCTGGATGTAGTTGGTCAGGTGGAAATGGGAGTCGTGGAACTCGTCGGCCCGGACCGCGGGCTG
>DASPFV010000242.1:0-11688 GCA_035620975.1 Vicinamibacterales bacterium | reverse complement strand
GACCCGGCCGGATAACGGGCGGGCCGGGACTTCGTGGGTCCGAGGTTGGACGACAGCCCGTGCGCGGCGCGCTCGTCGTGGTGCAGATGGCACTCTCGCTGGTGCTCGTGGTGAGCCGAGGGGCCCTTCCTGCGCGGTCTGTGAAAGCCAGACAGCGCCAGCTCTGTCGCCCTATTCAGCCCGCAAGGCGACGGCGGGATCCACGCGGCCGGCACGCCTGGCCGGGCCCAGCATCGCAGACAATGCGAGCGCCGCCAGCCCGGCGCTCACCGCGACGAGCACGGCCGGCTCGAACGGCGTGACCTGGAACAGAAGCCCGCGGATCAGACGGCCCGCCGCGACGCCGCCCGCGAGACCGAGCAACGCGCCGGGCAGGACGATGCGCGAACCTTCCCGGAGAATCAGGCGGGCCAGCTCGCGCGGCGAAGCTCCGAGCGCGACGCGGATGCCGAACTCCTGCGTGCGCTGCGCGACCATCCAGGCGAGCGTTCCGTACAGTCCACCGAGCGTCAGGACGAGCGCCACGGCCGCGAACAGGACGATCAGCACCGTGCGGAACCGTGGCTGCGCGAGCGCCGCCGCGAGCATTGCATCGAGCATCTCTACGCGGTCGACTGCCACAGTCGGATCGAGGCCGCGGACCGCATCCCGGAGCACGGAGCCGGCGCCCTCCGCATCGCCTGCCAGCCTGAGCACGATGTGCGTGGAGGCGGCCGGCATCTGCCGGAACGAGAGGTACATGATCGAGGGCGCGTCGAACTCCTGCCCGAACAGCCGTGCATCACCGACCACGCCGACGACTTCGGCCGTGGTGGCCTCGCCGCGATCGATGACGATCTGCTGTCCGACGGCCGGCTCGCCCGGGAAGAACTCCTCCGCCATACGGCGGCTGATGACGGCGACCGGAGCCGTGCCTGGACGATCGGCCGCCGAGAACGCCCGGCCCGCCACGACGGGCATGCGGAGCACGGCGAAGTACTCGCCGTCCACGTACCGAAGCTGCGCGAAGCGCCGCTCCTTGTCAGACGCCGGCGGCCGGCCGAGCCGGTGCACGGCCGTATCGTTCACACCGGTCAACGGGGGCGACGAGCCGAGACCCGCGGCCTCCACGCCCGGCGCCGACTCCAGCCGCTCCAGCAACAGCGAAAACCAGGTGCCTGCGCGAGCGTCGTCCGCGTACTTCTCGCGCGGCAGCGAGACGCGGGCCAGCGCCACGCCCCGTGCGGTGAACCCGGGATCCACGGACTGCAGCCGCCAGAGGCTCTGGACGAAGAGGCCGGCCGATACCAGCAGCGTGCAGGCCATCGCAACCTGGACGAGCACGAGGCCCTGCCGGAGGCGCGTGCGCGACGCGCTCCCGATCGTACGGACGCCATCCCGCATCGCCTGCGGCTGGTCCCAGCCGGCCGCATGAAGCGCGGGATACACCCCGAAGGCGAGGCTGGCGAGGCCACCGACCAGCAGCGCGACGGCGACGACGCCAGGCTCGACGGCGATTTCGTTCAGCCTGGGCAGGTCCCGCGGTCCAATGGTCTTCAACAGCTCCACCAGCCACGATCCCAGGAGCAGTCCGGCGAGACCGCCCATCGCGGCGAGCACCAGCGTCTCGACGACGAGTTGCCCGGCCAGCCGTGGGCGCGATGCCCCGAGCGCCAGGCGAAGCGCGAACTCGGGCCGCCGGCGCACGGCGCGAGCAGTTAGCAGACCGGCTACGTTCGCGCACGCGACCATCAGCAGCACCAGCACGGCTCCCATCAACGTGACGAGCACCTGGCGGAGATCGCCCACGAGCCGCTCGTGCAGCGGGAGCAACCTCAGCTTCCAGGTCTCGTTCTCGGGATAGGCCGCCTCCAGCTGACGGGCGATCACGTCCATCTGCGCCTGGGCGTCCCGGAGGGATGCCCCACCGGCGAGCCTGCCAATGAGCCGCAGAAAGTGGAACCGCCGCACCTGCGCTTCCGGATCGTCCAAGGCGAGGGGCACATAGAGGTCGACCGGATCACTGAGGCGAATGAAGGGATCGAACGGCAGCGCGAAGCCGGCTGGCATCACGCCCACAATCGTCCGCACGCGATCGTTGACGCGCACGGTGCGTCCGAGCACGTCGGGGGCGGCCCCGAACTCGTCGCGCCACATCCGATGGCTGATGATCACGGCCTGCGCGCCTGCGCCCTGTTCCTCGGCGCGACGGAAATCGCGGCCCGTCTGCGGAGGCACCCCCAGCGTCGTGATGAGGTCGGCGCTGACGATCGCGGCACTCAGCCGTTGGGGGCCGCTCGGGCGGGCCACGGTGACCGTCTGCGGGGCGATGACCATGGCCCCGAGCGACGAGAACACCGTGTTCCGCGCGCGGTAGTCGAGGAAGTCGGGTGGGGACACGGCGGCCGAGTCGTTGAGGTGAAACGCTCCGAACATCCACACCAGCTCGTTCGGATCTCCGTACGGGAGGGGCTTCAGGAGGACCGCCCGCATGACGGAGAACATGGCCGTCGTGCCGCCCACGCCCAGGCCCAGCAGGAGCACGATCAGGCCCGTGAACGACGGCTGCCGAACGGCGAGTCGAACCGCCTGACGCAAATGGCGCACGTGCACCTCCCTGCCGCCATCCGCCTGTCAAAGGCCGTACCCGGTGCCACCCCCGAAACAGTCATGTTTTTTCGGAGTAGCGCGTGATTCGTCGGGATGCGGCTGTGCGGCTGCGGGAAACGGTCATCCCGCGATCGAACAACGCGCCTGTGCCAGGACATCGACGAGCGCGCGCGTTATACTCTTCCGCCGTTGTTGCTCAGGCCCCCGCCAGCGGGCCCTCCCCGCGCCCGGCCGGGCTGAAGATTAGGAAGGACACACTATGACGCCGGACCAGTTCCCCGCCAACCCCAAAGAGTTCTTCGCCTACGCCGAGAAGGCCCAGGCCGAGATGCTCGACCTCAAGTTCGTCGATATGCTCGGAAGCTGGCAGCATTGCTCGTTTCCCGTCGACACGCTCGACGAAGGCACCTTCGAGGAGGGTCTCGGGTTCGACGGCTCGTCGATTCGCGGCTGGATGGGGATTCACGAGTCCGACATGATGGCCGTGCCGGACCCGACCACTGGCCGCATCGATCCGTTCTTCGCGAGACCGACCGTCAGTGTGATCGCCAACGTGGTCGATCCCGTGACGCGGAACGAGTTCACGCGGGATCCGCGGCACGTCGCCCGCAAGGCCGAGGAGTACCTCAGGCAATCGGGCATCGCCGACACCTGCTACATGGGACCCGAGCCGGAGTTCTTCGTCTTCGACGAGGTCCGCTACGAGCAGAACCAGCACCGCGGCTACTACGAGATCGACTCGGTCGAGGGCGCGTGGAACACGGCGCGCATCGAGGAGCCGAACCTGGGCTACAAGCCGAGCTTCAAGGGAGGCTATTTTCCCGTCAGCCCGACCGACACGTACCACGACCTGCGCGGCGAGATGGTCTACGAGATGCGGAAGATCGGGATCGTCGTCGAGGCGCACCACCACGAGGTCGCCACGGCCGGCCAGTCGGAAATCGACATGAGGTTCCAGCCGCTGTTGAAGATGGCCGATCAGTTCATGTGGTACAAGTACATCTGTAAGAACGTGGCGAAGCGGCATGGCAAGTCGGTGACCTTCATGCCGAAGCCGGTCTTCGAGGACAACGGCAGTGGCATGCACACCCACACGTCGTTGTGGAAGGACGGCAAGCCGCTCTTTGCGGGCAACGGCTACGCGGGCCTCAGCGAGCTCGGGCTGTGGGCCGCGGGTGGTCTGCTCAGGCACGCCCCCGCCATTCTCGCGTTTGCCGCACCGACCACCAACTCGTACCGCCGCCTGGTGCCGGGATTCGAGGCGCCGGTCAACCTGGCGCTCTCGGCACGGAACCGTTCGGCTGCCATCCGCATCCCGATGTACTCGAAGAACCCGAAGGCCAAGCGCCTCGAGTTCCGCTGCCCGGACCCGAGCTGCAACGGCTACCTGGCGTGGTCGGCGATGCTGATGGCGATGATCGACGGCATCCAGAACAAGGTGGATCCCGGCACGCCGCTCGACCGCGACATCTACGAGATGACCCGACACGAGATGAAGGAAATGGGGATCCGGACGACCCCCGGCTCGCTCGACGAGGCCATCAACGCACTCGAGGCGGATCACGCGTTCCTGCTGCGCGGCGAGGTCTTCACCGAGGATCTGGTCCGGACGTGGGTCGAGTGGAAGCGGTCCAAGGAGCTCGATCCGATACGGCTCCGCCCGCATCCCCACGAGTTCTCGTTGTATTACGACAACTGAGGCCGGCTGCCGTCACGTCGAACTGCCCCAGGGCCAATCGGATCGCCGAACGGCGGCGGTGGAACCGCGCGCCCTTCGACCCCGATCCGCAGGATTGGTCTCCTGGCCGATCGCGACCATCTGGCGCCGCGCGTCCGTCCGCGGCGCCATGGATCGAGAGCCCTTCGAGCGGCCTCGGCCGGCAGCTCGCCTCGATCTGCGTGGCAGGCCTCGTACCACCCGGCAGGCATTCCGGCCCTGGACGGGACTGATTGGCACCATCCAAGTTGAAGGAGACGGGACCGGCCTGTAGTCTCGGCGGAGTCCGCGCTACAAGAGAGGTCTTCCATGCTCAATATCCCGATCCGGAAGCTCGCGGGCGTTCTCGTCGCCGCGGGCCTGGCGCCTGCGGTGTTCCTCGCCGTACAGGCGCAGACAGCCGACAAGGTTCCGATTACCACGCAGTCGGCGGAGGCCCGCGACCTGTACCTGAAAGGACGCGACCTCGCCGAAAAGCTGCGAGCGACCGACGCCCGCCGCTACTACGAGCAGGCCGTGCAGAAAGACAAGACGTTCGCGCTCGGGTACGTCGGCCTGGCGAACACGTCGGGCACCAACAAGGAGTTCATCGACGCGGTGACGCAGGCGGCAGCGCTGGCGGGATCCGTGAGCCCGGGCGAGCAGCACCTCATCCGCGGGCTGGAAGCCAACCTGAAGGGCGATCCGGCGGGCGTGCTGAAGCACTACACCGAGCTGGTCCGACTCTTTCCCAACGACGAGCGAGCGCTGACGCTCCTCGGCAACACGTACTTCGGCCGGCAGGAATACGAAGCGGCCATCTCGACCTTCACGAAGGCGATCAGCATCAACCCGTCGTTCTCGCAGCCGTACAACCAGCTCGGGTACGCGTATCGCTTCATCGAGAAATTCGACGAGGCCGAGAAGGCGTTCAAGAAGTACACCGAGCTGATTCCCGGCGATCCCAACCCCTACGATTCGTACGCGGAGCTGCTCATGAAGATCGGCCGCTTCGACGAGTCGATCAAGATGTACGAAAAGGCGCTCGCGATCGACGCGAACTTCATCGCCTCGCACGTCGGGATCGGCAACAACTACCTGGCGATGGGCAAGCCGGATCAGGCGCGCCAGGCGTTTGCCAGGATCGCGTCGGTGGCGCGGACGACGGGCGAGCGGCGGACCGCGCACTTCTGGGCGGCCGCGTCGTACGTGCATGAAGGTGCGACCGACAAGGCGCTCGACGAGCTGAAGGCGGGATACGCGCTCGCGCAGGCCGCGCAGGATGCCGGCTCGATGTCCGGCGACCTGACCCAGATGGGTGACGTGCTCCGCGAGGCGGGCCGGCCAGCCGAGGCGCTCGCGAAGTACCAGGAAGCCGTGGCGGTCATCGAGAAGGCCCCGGTGCCCGACGAGGTGAAGGAGGCCACTCGCCGCACGCACGTCTTCGAGGAGGCGCGCGTCGCAGTGGCGACGAACGACCTCGCGACGGCGAAGGCCAGGGCGGCGGAGTACGCGCGCCAGGTGGCGCCGAAGAAGCGGCCGTTCGAGGTCCGCGCGCAGCACGAGCTCGCGGGGATGATCGCGCTCGCGGAAAAGGACTACGCGACGGCCCTCACCGAGCTGCAGGCCGCCAACCAGCAGGATCCGCGGATCCTGTACTTCCTCGCGCTGGCGTCGAAGGGCGCCGGCGACAGCGCCGGCGCCGCGAAGTTCGCGACGAAGGCGGCCAACTTCAACGGCCTCGCCTTCAATTACGCGTTCGTCCGGAACAAGGCTCGAACCCTCAGCGCGACATAGACCCCGCCGCCGGCTCCCCCGGACGCGAGGGCGGGTCCGCTGCCCGCCCTCGCCCATGTCTCCCCTGATTGACGCCAGATGTCTGCCCGCATACTATCTGTCCATGACAGATATCGACACCCGCGCGCTGGACCGGGAGCTGAAGCGAGGGTCTGCGGAGCTCCTCATCCTGTCGCTGCTCGACGCCCGGCCGCGGCACGGCTACGACCTCAGCAAGCTGATCCAGACCAGGTCCCGTGGCGCGCTGAAATTCCACATCGACTCGCTGTACCCGCTCCTCTATCGCCTCGAGGAGCGCGGCTGGATCAGAGGGACGTGGGTCGAGAAGGCTGGCGAGCGCCGGCGCCGGTTCTACAGGGTCACGCCCGAGGGGCGTCGCGTCCTGGCGCGCCAGCGGAAGGTCTGGGCCGCGTTCGTCGAAGCGGTCCGGCGCGTCACCGGAGACGACCATGCCTGACTGGCCTCGTCACGTCCGGCCGCGGCTCTCCTCGCTGCGGCTGTCGCCCGCCCGGGAAGCCGAGATCGTCGAAGAGCTGTCGCAGCATCTCGACGACCGCTACCGCGACCTGCGTGCCGCGGGCGCATCCCCGGAGGAAGCCGAAACGTCGGCACTCGCAGAGTTCAGGGAAGGCAACGTGCTCGCGCAGTACCTGGCGCCGCTGCGGCAATCGCACCCGGCGACGCCGCTCACGCCGGCCGCCCCCACCGGACGCGTGAGCCGCGACCTCTGGCAGGATCTGCGCTACGCCGCGCGCACACTCCGTCGGCAGCCTGGCTTCGCGCTCGCCGCCATCCTCACGCTGGCGGTCGGGATCGGATCGAACGCTGCCATATTCGCCGTCGTCAACGCCGTGCTCCTGCGGCCGCTGCCCTTTCCGCGGAGCGATCAGCTCGTTGCCCTGTACACGCGCTACCTCCCCGCCACGGGCTACGACTTCCCCTACTTCTCGCTGTCGGGGCCGGAGCTCGCCGATGTCCGCGCCCGCGTCGACGCCTTCGCCGGAATCGCCGCGTACGACTTCGTCCACCGTAACCTGGCGCGCGACGACGGCGGCGCCGAGCGTGTCCTGACGATGCCGGTCACGTCGGAATTCTTCGAGGTGCTCGGCGTCGGACCGGCCGTCGGGCGGACGTTCACCGAAGGCGAAGCGCAGCGGGGCGAACGATGCGTCGCCATCCTCGCTCACGGCGCCTTCGAACGGGCGGGCGTCGGCTCCACTCTCAGGATCGACGATGAGCCGTGCGAGGTGATCGGGGTGATGCCTGAGGGCTTCGGGTTTCTCGACGATCGGGTGAGAGTTTGGACCACGCTGCGGATCGACACGGAGGAGAGACCCACCAATCGAGCAAGCCATCCACTGCTCGTGATTGCGCGGCTGCGCGAGGGCGTCACGGCGGAACAGGCGGACGCGCAACTGCAGTCCCTCCGCGCGTACTGGTCGGAGACCTATCCCGACCACTACGCGATGGGCCACTTCGGCGTCCTCCGGCCGCTCCACGAGGACATCGCCGGCGATCAGCGCGACGCGCTGCTGATTCTCGGCGGCGCCGTGCTGTTCGTGCTGCTCATCGTGTGCGTGAATCTGGCGGCGCTGCTCGTCTCGAAGAGCGAGGGCCGCCGGCGAGAGTTCGCGCTGCGCCATGCGCTCGGCGCGAACCGCGGGCGCCTCGTCCGGCACCTGATCGTCGAAGCGATGCTCCTGGCCGTCGTCGGCGGCGTCCTCGGCGTCGCGCTCGCCGACGCGCTCCTCACGGGTCTGCTCGCGCTGTACCCTCAACGCTTACCCGTGTGGCAGCCGATCGCCATCGATTACGCCGCGCTGGCCTACACGGGATCGGTGATCGTGCTCACGGGATTTCTCGTCGGGCTCGTCCCCGCGCTGAACGCGACGGGGAAACGGATGCAGGAGGCACTCCGGAGCGAGTCGCGGGCGACGGCGTCCAGTCGCGCCGTGACCGCCCGTTCCCTCCTGGTCGTCAGTCAGCTGGCGTTGAGCGTCATCCTGCTCGTGGGCGCGCTTCTGCTGATGCGGTCGTACCGCGAGCTCCAGCAGGTCGATCTCGGCCTCGACCCTGCACCCGTGCTCACGTTCAGCCTCTCCGTGCCGCCGGGCCGCCAGCCGGATCCGGCCGCCGCGCGGCGAACGCTGTCCGCGATCGAGGCGCGGCTCGCGACCACACCTGGCGTACAGATCGCGGGCGCCGTCTCCCACCTGCCGCTGGCATCAGGGGGACCCCCGGATGATTTCTCGATCGACGGCCGGCCCGCGCCGCCGCCTGGCGCGCCCGCGTGGAACGCGCGGTACATCATGGCGACGCCGCGCCTGTTTCCGGCGCTCGGCATCCCGCTGAAGCGCGGGCGGCTTCTCGCCGGGAGCGATGTCGCCGGCCAGCCGCTCGTGGCGGTCATCAACGAGAGCGCGGCCCGGCTCTACTGGCCCGGCGACGATCCGGTCGGCAGAACGATTCGCTATTACCCGCTGGAAGAGAGCCCGTCGATTCGCATCGTGGGCATCGTCGGCGACGTGCGATCGCTGGGCCCGAGCGCGCCGGCTCCACCTGCCCTCTATGTCCCGCTCGAACAGGCGCCGCGCCCGGGCTACGACGGCCGCACGATGACCTTCGTCGTGCGCGCGCGCGGGAACCCGACCGCCGCGACGCCTTCCGTGCGCGCAGCTGTCGCATCGCTGGATGCCGGGCTGCCGCTCGCGAACGTCCGGCCGATGTCCGACGTGGTCTCTGCGGCCGCCGGTCAGGCGCGGTTCACGACGCTCGTCATGTCGTTCTTCGCCGGCGTGGCGTTCTTCCTCGGCGCGCTCGGCCTCTACGGCATCCTCGCGTATACCGTCGAGCAGCGGATCCGCGAGATCGGCGTCCGCGTCGCGCTCGGCGCGGGGAAACGCGAGATCTTCCAGCTCGTCATCGGCAACGGCATGACGCTCGCGATCGTCGGCCTCATCGTCGGCGTCCCGGCCGCCCTCGCGTTGTCGCGGCTGATGGCCGGCCTCCTGTCTGGCGTCACGAGCAGCGACCCGCTGACCTACGTCGCCGTCGTCGTTCTCCTGGGGGCGTCGGCGCTGCTGGCGAGCTATCTCCCCGCGCGCCGCGCGACACGGATCGATCCGATCATCGCGCTGCGGACCGAGTGAACTCGTTCGGCGGAAGGCAGGCAGCAGAGTCCCGTGCCGCGTCGCACGACCTGGCCCGGGGCGCGGGCTCACCGCAGCAGTGTCGGCCAGTTCGTCACCACGTGGAGCAGCGGCCTCTGGTCCACGCCGACGGGCACCTTGACCAGGAAGCGCTGGCCGTCGCCGCTCGGCGCGTAGTCGTCAAAACCCGTGCCCTGGATGCCCTGGATCTCGAAGAGCTCGGAGGGCAGGCTGACGTTCAGACGGTCGCCCGCCGCGCGCACGTCGACGGCCATCAGGCGGTTCTGCGGCGTGACGAAGAAGAGCTCCCGTCCATCCCGCCGCCATTTCGGCTGTCCGCCTCCGGCGACCGACACGCGCACGCGGTCGCCCTCGCGCTTGAACGCCTCGATGTACACGTCATCCTGTCCGGACTCGCGCGACACGTAGGCGAGCCAGCGGCCGTCGGGCGAGATTTGCGCTTCATCCAGCCTGGAGGCCGTCAACACGGGCTCGGCCGCGCCGCCTCCCAGGGGCATCGCCCAGACGGTCTGGTCGTCGGTCTGCGGGTTCCGCCGGACGACCAGGAGCCTGTCGTCGGACGCGAGCCAGCTCTCGGGGATGTCCTCGAGCGCCGACGCGGCCACGACCGTCTCGACGTCGCTCCCCCGAAGACCCTTCTGGCGCAGCTCGGGCCCTTTCTCCGTTCGAGCCAGGAACACGAGCGTGCGGCCGTCGGGCGCCCACACGGGATCACGCCTGTTCCCTGCAGCGGAGGTGACCCGGCTGGTCACCCCACGCGCGACGTCCATGACCCACAGATCGAACTGGCCGGCGGCATCGCGGATCTCGAGGGCGACGTTGCGCTCGTCGGGCGAGAGGGCGATCTGACCGTAGTCCCCTGGCGTGCCAATCGTCCCGAGTGGCCCACCCTCCCGATCGCGCCAGGTGAGCTGGGTCTCGGTCGCGACGGCGCCCTGCGACAGATACGCGAGCGTGCCGCCGGGTGAGGCGGCGAACCAGGCGAACCCGGGGATCACCTGCCACGTGCCCACGGACGGTGCGATGGCCGTCGGGTCACCCCGCAGCGCCATCGCGCGAAGGTCGAACGGCTGCGCCATCAGCCTGCCGTCTGCGGCGAAGAGCAGGTGGCCGTCGGCGTACACCCGACGCACCGGCCCGGCAGCGACGCGCTGCCGCTCACCGGGTGCGTCGAGCGAGGACCAGTAGAGGCCCGCGGCCCGATCGTCGCCGCCGACGAAAAGCAGGAAGCGGCGGCCGTCGGGCAGGAACTGGGGACTGTGATGGTTGGCCTCGCCCCGAGCGGCGTCGACCGTCGTCAAAACCTTCGCGTCTCCTCCGGTCGCCGGGACCGCGTAGATCTTCCCGGCGTCTCCGCCGGCGGCGAAGAGGATCGTGCCCGACAATCCCCAGTCGCCGCCGGAGAGCCCGTCGGCCGGAACGGGGGCCAGTCGCTGAACCGTGCCGTCGGCCAGATTCACGCGGGAGATCCCCTTCGCGGCGAAGAACGCGACCGAGCGGCCGTCAGGCGACCACATGGGAAGGAAGGCACCCTCGGTCCCGGCGATGGGACGCGGCGTCACCGAGTCCAACGACCGGAGCCAGAGCATCGTCGTATTCGCGCCGCCCGCCCCGCTGCCCTCGCGCACTGCCGGGAAGACGAGCTGGCGGCCATCGGGAGAGGGCACAGGCCAGTTGAAGGCGGGAAGCCAGGTCCACCCCGCTGGCAGGTCGACGGTGAACCGGACGGCGGGTCTCGGCGGCTCCGTCTCGCGAAAGTGGACGAAGGCGAGCAGGCCGGCGAGGGAGATGGTGACGAGTGAGCCGGCAGCCCATGCCCATCGCTCGCGCTGGCGAGCCCGTCGCTCCAGACGGGCGGCTTCCTCCAGCGCGACCGCTGGCGTCGCGGCATCGGCTGCCCTTCCGGCAATCGCATCCTGGAGTTCGAGACGCGCCGCACCCATGTCGGGCAGGCGCGTGCGCGGGTCCTTGCGAAGGCACCGCGAGAGCAGGCGACGGACGCCCGGAGGGGTCGTTTCGGGGAGCGCGCCGAGGTCCGGTTCCCGCGAGACCACGTCGGCGATGATGTCGGTGACGGTGTCGCCGGCGAACAGCATCCGCCCCGTCAGCATCTCCCAGAGCAGCACGCCAAACGCCCAGATGTCCGCGCGCCGGTCCACCGGTTTCCCGCGGGCCTGCTCCGGCGACATGTACGCCGCCGTACCGAGGATCACCCCGCCCATGGTCCCTGTCGCCGCGACCGTCGGCGACTCGGAGAGCATGGGCCAGGATGACGGCCGTTCGCCGGAGTCGCCCGCCCACGCCTTCGCCAGCCCGAAGTCCAGCACCTTGACCCGGCCGTCGCTCGTGAGCTTCACGTTGGCGGGCTTCAGGTCGCGGTGGACGATCCCCCTGTTGTGCGCCTCCTCGAGGGCCTCGGCGATCTGCTCGGCGATT
>DASPFV010000241.1:0-3536 GCA_035620975.1 Vicinamibacterales bacterium | reverse complement strand
ATCCGTCCCGTCCCGGTGCCGCCGGGCCCGTCCGCTGCTACAGCCGCTCGATGATCGTGACGTTGGCCTGGCCGCCGCCCTCGCACATCGTCTGCAGGCCGTAGCGGCCACCGGTGCGCTCGAGCTCGTGCAGCAGCGTCGTCATCAGCCGCGTCCCGGTCGCCCCGATGGGGTGGCCCAGGGCGATCCCGCCGCCGTTCACGTTCACACGGTCGAGGTCGGCGTCGAGCTCCTTGGCCCAGGCCAGCACGACCGAGGCGAACGCCTCGTTGACCTCGAACAGGTCGATGTCGTCCATCGACAGCCCGGTGCGCTCGAGCTCGTTGAGCAGCGTGATCATCAGGCGGGCGCCGGTCGCACCCAGCGGGTGACCGAGCGCGATCGCGCCCCCGTTGACGTTCACGCGCTCCCGGTCCAGGCCCAGTTCCTTCTCGACGGCCAGGTACTGTGCCGCAAAAGCCTCGTTGATCTCGATCAGGTCCATGTCCTTCAGACCAAGACCCGCCGCATCGAGCACCTTGCGGGCTGCCGGCGCCGGGCCCATGCCCATCAGCGTGGGTTCCACGCCCACCGTGGCCCAGTGCGTGAGGCGGGCGAGCGGCGTGAGCCCCCGCGACCGGACCGCCGAGGCCGACGCCAGCAGCAGTGCCGCGCCGCCGTCCACGATGCCCGAGGCGTTGCCGGCCGTGACGCAGCCGTCACGGCTGAACGCCGGCGGCAGCTTCGACAGGCTCTCGACCGTGGAGTCGGCCCGCATGTGATCGTCCTGCGCGAAGGTCTCGACGCCGCGGCGCGATTTGATCTCGACCGGCACGACCTCCTCACCCAGCCGTCCCTCCCGCCACGCGCGATCGGCCAGCTGCTGGGAGCGGACGGCGTAGCAGTCCTGTTCCTCGCGCGGAATGGCGTACCGCGCGGCACAGTTCTCGGCAGTGGCCGCCATCGTGCACCCGCAGTGCGTATCCATCAGCGCGGTCCACAGCGAGTCCTCCAGCTGGCCCTGTCCGAGCCGGAGACCGGAACGCAGTCCCCTGATCACGTGCGGCGCCTGGCTCATGCTCTCCATTCCGCCGCTCAGGACGATTTCGGCCTCGTCCAGGAGGATCATCTGGGCGCTGCTGATGGCCGCCTGGACGCCGGACCCGCACAACCGGTTCACCGTGAGCGCCGGCACCTCCACGGGCACGCCAGCCTTGAGGCCGACGTGGCGAGCGCCATAGACCGCGTCCGCACTCGTCTGCAGCACGTTCCCGAACACGACGTGGTCCACCTCTCCGGGTGACACGCCAGTGCGCGCCAGGGCCGCGCGCGCGGCCAGCGCGCCCAGCTCGATCGCCGAGAAATCCTTCAGCTTCCCGGTGTACTCCGCCATCGGCGTCCGGGCCCCGCCGAGAATGTAAATGTCTTTCGTCATCGTCCTCACACACGTGGCGCCCTACGACGTCGTCGTCTTCCGGATCTCCTGCGCGATGTGCTCCGCCGTCTCCCGGGTTCCGAGCCGCCCCCCCACGTCCCGCGTCACGGCGCCGGCCCGGACGGCTTCGAGCACGGCGCGATCGATCGCGGCGGCCTCCCGTTCCAGCCCGAGCGTCTCGAGCATCAGGGCCACGGATGCGATCGCGCCGATCGGGTTCGCCACGTTCTTGCCCGCGAGGGCGGGAGCGGACCCGTGCACCGGCTCGAAGAGGGACGTCTTCCCCGGATGCAAATTCGCCGAGGCCGCCATCCCGAGCCCACCCTGCAGCGCCGCCCCGAGATCGGTCACGATGTCGCCGAACAGGTTGTTCGTGACGATCACCTGGAACTGCCCCGGATCGAGCACGAGATACATCGCCAGGGCGTCGATGTAGTAATGAGTGGCCTGGATGCCCGGATAGAGCGGCGCCAGCTCCCGGAACACGCGCTGCCACAGCGCATGGCCCTGGGCCATCGCGTTGCTCTTGTCGGCCATGCAGACTCTGGTGAGGCCGCGCGCGGAGGCGAACTCGAACGCGTGCCGGATGATCCGGTGGACGCCCTTGTACGTGTTGATCTCTTCCTGGACGGCGACCTCGTCCGGCGTTCCCGCCTTGAACCGCCCGCCCACGCCGACGTAGAGCCCCTCCGTATTCTCCCGGAACACCACGAACGTCACGTCGGCCGGAGCGCGGCCCTTCAGTGGACACAGCCGCTCGTCCAGCAGCCGCACCGGCCGGTAGTTCACGTAGAGATCCAGCTCGAACCGGGACCCGAGCAGAATGTCGCGGGCGTGGCGGTTGTCTGGCACGCGCGGATCCCCGAGCGCGCCGACGAGCACGGCATCGAACCCGCGGAGATGGTCGTAGCCGTTCGGCGGGATCGTGATACCCGTCTGCAGGTAATAGTCCGCGCCCCAGGGCAGGTGGTCGAGCTCGATCGTGCGGCCGTACCGCTGCTCCGCCGCCTCGAGCACGGCAACAGCCCCCGCCATGACTTCCACGCCCACGCCGTCGCCGGGAATGACTGCTACGCGCATGTCCTTCCTGTGCCGACGTCGTGTTCAGCCACGCTCGACCGCCATTGCCATGCCCAGACCGCCGCTGACACACAGCGTCGCCAGCCCGCGCCGCACCTGCCTGCGTTGCATCTCGTACAGGAGCGTCACCAGGATACGGGCGCCCGTGCACCCAATCGGGTGGCCGAGGGCGATTGCCCCGCCGTTCACGTTCAGCTTCGCGGACGGAATGGCCTCCTCGCGCAGAACGGCGAGCACCTGGGGCGCGAACGCCTCGTTCAGCTCGACGAGGTCGAAGTCCGCCAGGGACAGTCCGGTCCGCTCGTACAGCTTCCGCATGGCGGGAACCGGTCCGATTCCCATGACTCGCGGATCGACCCCCGCGGAGGCCCAGCCGATGATCCGGCCCAGCGGCAAGAGGCCTCTGGCAGACGCCGAAGCCTCGCTCATCAGCACGAGCGCCGCCCCGCCGTCCGTGATGCCGGAGGAGCTTCCGGCAGTGATGATCCCCGCCTGCCCCTCCACTTCCCCGAACACGGCGGGCAGCTTCCGCAGCCCCTCCAGACTGGTCTCGGGCCGCGGGTGCTCGTCGGCTTCGACCACGGTCGATCGGCCGCGGGCATCGGTCACGGTCACCGGGGCGATTTCGGCGGAAAACCGCCCGGCCGCGATTGCCGCTGCCGCTCGCTGCTGGCTCTGGAGCGCGTAGGTGTCCGACGCCTCGCGCGTGATGCCGTATTGACGGGCCAGCACCTCGGCGGTTTCTCCCATGATCAACCCCGACAGTGAGCAGGTGAACCCGTCCCGGTACATGCCGTCGACGAGAGGGAAGCTGCCCATCCGGTGTCCCCATCGGGCGTCCTCCGCGTCGATCAGGTAGGGCATGCGGCTCATCGACTCGATGCCGCCGGCAACCACCACTTTCGATTCGCCCAGCATGATGGACTGGGCCCCCGCAACGACCGCCTGCATACCGGACGCGCACGCCTTGTTGATCGTCTGTGCGTGCACGGCGTCCGGAAGCCCGGACCGCCGGACCACCTGGCGGGCCGGGTTGGGCCCG
>DASPFV010000240.1:0-38214 GCA_035620975.1 Vicinamibacterales bacterium | reverse complement strand
CGGGTTCGGTGTGGAGAGCGACAGCCGCAAGCGGATCTCGTTCGGAGTGGACACCGGGAGCGACGGCAACTCGGAGGGTGGGTACAGCGCCAGCGCCAGCGTGAACGTCCGGTACAGACCGGCTGCGTCGCTCGAGATCACGAGCGGACCAGGCTTCCAGCGCAACCACGCGCTGGCTCAGTACGTCGGCACGTTCGTCGATCCGGCGGCCGTGGCTACCTACGGCTCACGGTATGTCTTCGGCACGCTCGATCAGCGGGAGTTCAGCCTGCAGACCCGCGTGAACTTCGTGATGTCGCCCAAGCTGTCATTCCAGCTCTACATGCAGCCGCTGGTGTCCGTCGGGGCGTATACCGGGTTCAAGGAGCTGGCGCAGGCGCGAACGTTCGATTTCACCGAGTACGGCCGCGATAGCGGGTCCATTGAATACCACCCCGTGCTGTCACAGTACACGGTCCTGCCCGGCGACGGCGGCGCCCCGTTCACGTTCGACAACCCCGACTTCAACTTCAAGTCTCTCCGCCTCAACGCGATCTTCCGCTGGGAGTGGCGCCCGGGGTCTGCGATGTATGTCGTCTGGACCGAACAGCGCGAGGATTTCGACCATCCTGGCGAGTTCGAATTCCGGCGTGACGTCCGCAGCACGTTCCGCGCGCCCGCCGACGACGTGGTCATGTTCAAGATCGCGTATTGGTTTCAGCGATAGCAGCCCTGCTGCGAAGCGTCCGGCCTCCGCGCGACTTTGCCACGTCGCACCCCGCTTCCCGAGGCGCTCGATGGCGCCGGTCTCCTGGTTAGCTTTAGCTAGCTATCGGCGCCGCGCGCATCGGGGCCATTCGACGCGACCGCGTGAACGCCCAGATCGACGATTGGAGGTGAGTGCGGCTGCGTGATGAGCGAGAGGCGTTGCTGTCTATCGGATCGCGCTCCGCCAGTCCGTCATGACGATGAACGGGCGCGTGTCTGGAACACTGTCGGCGACCATCGTCAGGAACCGCTGGCCGTCGCGGGAGACGTCGTAGATCGACAACTGTTGTGCTCCAGTGGCCTGCAACACCGGCATCGGAAACAGCGCCCGCGCCGCGGCCGCCGCGGGTGCGCCCGAGGCGTCGACCGGTACCGCCATGAGTGACCCCGCCTCGATGTAGAACAGCTCCTTGCCATCTGCCCGCCACCGTGGGCTCGAGCCGCCGTTGGGGGAGACGCGCTCGCTCCTGCCCGCGCCTGGATAGGCCTGCACGTACACTTCGTCGCGTCCCGACTCGTTCGACTGATACGCGAGCCATCGCCGATCGGGCGAAAGCGTGCCATTCGTCTTCACGGACGGCCCCTGCAGGAGCGGCACGGGCTTGCGATCCCCCGTCAGGGGGAGCGCCCAGATATCGCTGCCCGTCTCGGTCGCTTGCGTGTAGATCAGCAGGCGGCCGTCCGTCGAGAGATCTGTCGCGACCTGCGAGCGGTCCGACGGCTGGAGCAGCTCTTCGGGACCCTTGCCGTCGGCGGACCGGCGGAACAGGTTGGCGGCTCCGTTGCGGGATGACGAGTAGTGGACCACCGCTCCATCCGGCGACCACAGCGGGTTGTTGTCGTCGGTCGGATCCACGGTGAGTCTGGAGCGCCGGCCGTCGGCGAGATCGATCGCCCAGATGTCGCGTGTGGTCGGACGACTGACCTCGATAGAGGCCGCGGCTCGGCGCTCGTCTGGCGAAAGCGAGACGCCGAGGTACACCGCGGCCTCGCCAGGCACGAGCGTCTGCCCGCCGGCGCGGTCGATCCAGACGAGACGACGGCTGGCGTCGGCGGGCGCCATGAAGGCGAGCAGGCCGTCTGAGGAGGCGCTGAACGAGGCGCGGCTCGCATACGACGTTGAAAACGGCTGGTTCGCCACGGCGAACGGCGCACCCGTGGCGATGCCGCGGTTCGCGTCGAAGGCCAGCGCCATGAGCGATTCGTCGCGGCTGAAGAGCAGGTGTCCCGCGCTCACGACCGGCGAGCTGCCGATGGCCGCGTCGACGATCTTCGTCGTGCCGGGGCTGTCGAGCGACCCCAGCTTGATCTGCCAGCCGATGCCGCCGGCCGGGGCCTGGCCTCCCGCGAGGAAGACGAATCGTCGGCCGTCAGGCAGAAACGACGGCATCCGGTGGGAGTTCTCGCGCGGCGGGTCGAGTTGCGTGACCGGCGTGGGCGTTCCTCCCGCCGCGTCGACCCTGAGCAGCGGCGAATCGGGGCCGTGCGCGAACACGATCACGCCGTCGCCGTTCCAAGTGCCGCCCCGTCCCGTCGCTACGGTACACACGAGCCTGGGCAATCCGCCGTCGATGCCGACAATCTGCAGCTTGCCTCCGCTGAAGAACCCGATCGACCGGCTGTCCGGCGACCAGAAAGGCAGCGTCGCGCCTTCCGTGCCGGCGAGCGAACGGGCTGTCAGCGACTGTGTGGGACGAACCCACAGCGTCGAAACGGCGCCGATTGCCGCCGTGAACGCGATCTGCGTGCCGTCGGGCGAGACGGCGAGCTGCAACTGCTGGCTGAACGTCATGCCCTCTGGCGGATGGACGGTGAAATGGACCGGCTTCGACGCGTAAGGGGCCTCTTGCCAGTGCCGCCACGCGACGCTCCCCGTGCCCGCGAGCGCAAGCGTCGCGAGGCCTGCGGCGACCCAACCGGTACGCGAGGCGACGCGCCGTCCCGCCTGCCTCGCCGCGGCGGCCTGCGCGGTCAGATCCATGGCGAATCGCTCGTCGTCGAGCATGAGCCGGACGTCGCCGAGATGCTGGAGACGGCGGCGCACGTCCTTCTGGAGACAACGCTCGATGATCCAGCGGATCGCCGGCGGCAGGCCGGCCGGCAGCCGCGTCCAGTCCGGCTCGTCGCGCAAGACGGAAGCGAGCGTGTCAGTGACGGTTGGCGCTGCGAACGCCCGCCGCCCCGCGAGCATCTCGTAGAGCACGCACCCAAACGCCCACACGTCAGTACGCGCGTCCACCGGGCGTCCGCAGGCCTGCTCTGGCGACATGTAGGCGGCGGTGCCGAGGAGCACGCCGTGCGCGGTCATCGCGGGCGACGTGAGCGTGGGCGATTCGGCGAACGGAGCGGGCGTGTTCAAGCCCCCTTCGGCCTCTCCGGCGCCCTCCGGCGCGAGCGCCTTGGCGAGCCCGAAGTCGAGCACCTTCACGGTGCCGTCGGCGGTGACCATCACGTTCCCAGGCTTGAGATCGCGATGAATGATGGCTTTCTCGTGCGCGGCGGCGAGGGCATCCGCAATCTGGCGCGCGATCGCGACCGCACGACCCGTGTCGAGGCGATGGCTGCCGGATGCGAGGAGATGCTCGAGCGTCGAGCCGGCGACCAACTCCATCGCCAGCGCGTGCACGGCCGGGCGTCCGGGCGTGGCGGCCGACGCGTCCTCGAGCCCGAAGATCTGCGCGATGTTCGGATGGTTCAGCGACGCGAGCGTCTGGGCTTCCCTTGTGAACCGCGCGAGCCGGTCGCGGTCGAGCGCCAAGGCGTCCGGCAGCACCTTCAGCGCGACCTCCCGACGCAACCGCGTGTCCCGCGCCTTGTAGACCTCGCCCATCCCACCCGCGCCGATGGGCGCGAGGATCTCGTAGGCACCGAGCCGCACGCCGGGCGCGAGCGTCATCGCGCCGGTCATTCTGACACGGCCGGACGGGGCGTGCCAGACGTCGCGACACGCCGCACCAGCCGGCATCGGAGCGGCGCCATTTCTGATATGTTCTCGACACCTGTGGAGTCGGCCGGTGAATCTCTCATCGGGCGTCAGCTGCACCAGTACCTGGTGACCGATCTGCTCGGTCATGGCGGAATGGGCATGGTGTACCGGGCGCACGACGTCCGCCTGGAGCGCGACGTGGCGCTCAAGGTCCTGCCCCCCGGCCAGCTCGGCGACGACGCGCGCCGCCAGCGGTTTCTCCGAGAGGCCCGCGCCGCCTCGGCGCTCTCGCACGCCAACATCGTCACCATCTACGAGATCGATTCCGACGAGGATGTGGACTTCATCGCGATGGAGCTGGTCCACGGCCGCTCGCTCGCCGAGAGCCTGCCGCCGGGCGGCCTAAACCTCGATCGCATCACCGCGTACGCGGTGCAGCTGCTGGAGGGCATGAGCGTCGCGCATCGAGCAGGACTGGTGCACCGGGACCTCAAGCCCGGAAATGTGATGATCCGCGATGACGGCGCGCTGAAGATCCTCGACTTCGGCCTGGCCAAGCTGCGCGCCGCCGAGTACGCGGAAACCGAACAGGCCCTCACCGCCGAAGGACTCGTGATGGGGACGATTGCCTACATGTCCCCGGAGCAGGCCCGGGGGGATCCGGTCGGGCCGTCCTCCGACGTGTTCTCGCTCGGCGTGATCCTGTACGAAATGGTGTCCGGACGAAGACCCTTTCGCGGCTCCGGCTTGAGCGCCGTGCACGCGCTTCTCGAGGGCAGGTTCGATCCGGTGCTGCAGCTGCGGCCCGATTGCCCGCCGTGGCTGGAACGCGTCATCACCAGGGCGCTCCAGCCGGACCCGCTCGCGCGATACGCGAGCGCCAGCGCAATGCTCGACGACGTGCGGGGAGCACTCGGTCAGCCATCCTCCGGGGGATTGGCACGCATTGCGGAAGCATCGAGTGACGCGGCGGACGTCACTGTGATCCGGCCCGCGCCCGCGCGATCGGCCCGCCGGGAACCCGCGATCCGGCGCTGGTGGTGGGCGGCGGTGGTGATTTCAATCGCCGTCGCCGCCGCCTTCCTGTACCGGGACCGTTACGCGGGCGCGGCGATCGAGTCCCTCGCCATTCTGCCCTTCGCCAACGAATCCGGCGTCCCCGACCTCGACTACATTGCCGTCGGCCTGCCCGATTCCGTGCACCGTGATTTCTCCGGCGCGCCGGGGCTGCGGGTACCGTTGCGAGGCTCGATTCGCGGCTGGGATCCGGTGCAGCGCGACTTTCGATCCGCCGCCACAGAGTCTGGTGTCGATGCGGTCTTCACCGGCCGTCTGGAGCAGGTGAACGGAAGACTCCAGGCCGACGTCGAACTGGTCGATCGAGAAGGCACGGTTCTATGGCGACATCGCTACGAGAATCCCGGCGGCCTGCTCGACCTGCAGCAGCGGATCTCGAGCGACCTCGCCGAGCAGATCGGGATCACCCCGGTCAGGCGCAAGCCGCCCGCGAATGCGGGTGCCTACGAGCTCTATGTGAAGGGCCGCTACGAAGTCGGCCTGAGGACGATGGACAACCTGCGCAGAGCCATACTGTATTTCTCGCAGGCCACCTCAATCGATCGAGAGTTTGCCGCTGCCTATGCAGGGATCGGCGAGGCCTATGCCCTGATTGCGAACTTCGGGTCGCAGCCTCCGGTCACCGCGCTCGAGCAGGCGAAGACGGCCGCGCGGCGGGCGCTGGAGCTCGACCCCACGATTGCCGAGGCACACACCGCCTACGGGTTTGCCGTCGTGTTCAGCGAACACGATTGGGCGCAGGCGGAAAAGTCCTTCCGCCGCGCCATCGAGCTCAACCCGAACCTCGCCGAACCGCATGCGTACCTCTCCATCGTCGTGCTCACACCGCTCAAGCGCTTCGACGAGGCGATGATCGAGATCCAGCGCGCGATCGATCTGGAGCCCGCGTCGGAGATCCGCAAGCTCGTCCAGGTGCACGTCCTGTACATGGCGCGCCATTACGAGAAGGCGCTCGCGCTGCTCGACGAGGTCGCCCCGGGGTTCCTGCCGGTCGAGATCGCCCTCGAACGGAGCTTCAACCTCGCGGGGTTGGGAAGACACGCGGAAGCGGCCGCGGCCATCCTTGACGTGGTGCCGGAGGCGAAACTTTGGGCAGACCATCCGGAAGCGCTCGATCAGAGCCAGTTGACCGTCCTCGGATCGCTGGGCCGTCTGCACGCGCAGATGGGCGACACGACCATCGCCTCGCGCATCGCCGATCAGCTCGAGCGCGCGGCCGCGCGATCGTACGTGTCCGGCTGCGTGATCGCCGCCATCCACATCGAGCTCAGCCGATCCGATGCCGCCATGCGGGAACTCACGCGATGCGTGGCCGAGCGGGACTTCCAGTCCCTTCACCTGGGCGTGGACGCGCGCTTCGATGCCGTCCGCGACGACCCGCGCTTCTCGGCGCTTGTCCAGAGTCTTGGATTGGCCATACCATGAGTCCCCGACATTTCGTCCGCGGCGAGACGGTCTGTGTTCGTCCGTGGTCTGGAGGAACGCGCATGGATGCCAACATCACGCAAGCTATCGGCCTGTCCGACGACGACACGAGCGATCTGCTGAGGAAGTACTACGGATTCTTCCACACGCTGAATCCCGCGCAACAGGACGTCGTGCGGCGGTGCATGCCTTCGTTCGACGAAGCCGCGGCTGCCATCGGACAAGGCACGTCGGCAGGCGACGTCCAGAAGTTCGTCGCGTCCCGGCTCGGCGGCGGGGCCGCGCAGGCCGTGCCCGTGCCGACCACGTCCTCGGCGGCGCAGGGGGTGCCGGTGCCGACGGCTCAATCGGCCGCAGGCGTGCCGGTTCCAGTCAACCGAAGCAAGTGATCCGGCTCCAGCCTTCGCCGAAAGCCCATGGGACGCGGACGGTTGCTGCGGAAGAGACGTGTCGCCGCGCGGGTCCCCTGGCCAGGCGTTTCGGAGTCACGCGCGTCAGCGACATCACCGGGCTCGACCGGATCGGCATCCCGGTCTGGAGCTCGGTTGTCCCGAAATCCGGCGATTTCCTGACCATCTACAGTGGCAAGGGCAGCCGCCACGCGGACGCCAGGGCCGGTGCCGTGATGGAAGCGATCGAGCGTCAGGCCGTGGTCCGATCCCGCCCGGGAACGATCACGGCCTCCGCAATCGAGTTACGCGCACACTCGCGGCTCGCCGACCCCGAGCAGATCGTGACGGCGCTGTCTGACGACTACAGTCGCACGCGGCCGTATGAATGGATCGAGGGGTTCGACCTGCTCGCGGCGTGTCCCACGTTCGTGCCGGCCGCAACCGCCGGATACTGCTGGACCCATCTCGAGCATGGCTCGCCGCACGCCCTCACGACGGCGCACGGGATGTCCGCGGGCAACTGCCTCGAGGAAGCCATCGCACAGTCGCTCTGCGAATGGGTGGAGCGCGATGCGTGGACGCTGGCGGAGCTGGGCTCCTATTGGCGCAGGCGTGCCTTCGTCGAAATCTCACGCGGCCGCGATCCGGGCGACGACTTCGACGATGACGCGGATCTTCATCCGTGCATCGACCTCACCGGCATCGGCGAGCCCGTTGAAGAGCTGCTGCGGAAGTTCCGGGCGGCCGATCTCCATCCCCTCGTGCGCGACATTTCCAGCGACCTCGGGATCCCGGTCGTGGTCGCCTCGGTCGCGGCGGACGAGGTGCCGGGGTTCCCGCAGGCGCATCTCGGCGTCGGCGCTCATCCCGACCTGCGGGTCGCCGCCGCGCGCGCCCTGACCGAGGTGGCCCAGTCACGCGCCTGCGATATTCAGGGCGTGCGCGAAGATCTCGCGCCGCCGCATGGCGACGGCGGTGCCAAGGGCGTCGTCGTCCATACCCGCCGCGTGCCGCACGTCGACCGCAGGCGCTGGCTGCACCGGCCGTCTTCCTGCCTCCGCCCGTGGCGGGCCATCGAACAGCACCAGCACGGCGACATGCTGTCCGACATCGAGCTGATCCTCGCGCGCCTGCGGCGGGCAGGCATCCAGCAGGCGATCGTGGTCGACTTCTCGCCGCCGGACTCCGGCATCGTCGTCGTGCGGCTCCTCATCCCAGGCCTCGAAGCCTGGATCGCAGACCGCGGTCGCATCGGGCATCGCGCGGCGGCGTCGTGGAGGCCGGAGCCGTGGCCCCCCCGCCGGTGATCTTCCTCGGCCCGAGCCTCCCGCTCGCCGAGGCACAGCGCGAGCTCCCCGACGGCGTGTTCCTCCCGCCCATCAGACGTGGAGGGCTGCTTCCGTTGCTCGACGATCCTCCCTCGGCCATCGGCATCGTCGACGGCGAGTTCTTTCAGAGCTTCGCGATCTCGACGCAGGAGATTCTGCTGTACCTGGAGCGCGGCGTGCCCGTGTTCGGCGCGTCGAGCATGGGCGCGCTGCGTGCGGTCGAGCTCGAGCCACACGGCATGGTTGGCGTCGGTGAGGTGTTCGAGATGTTTCGAGACGGCCGTCTGGAGGCCGACGACGAGGTCGCGATGACGTTCTGTCCCGAGACGCTGCGTCCGCTGTCGGAGCCGATGGTCAATTTTCGCGTGGCGCTCGCCCAGGGTTGCAGAGAAGGCCTCCTGTCACGGAGAGAATGCCGGCTGCTCACCATGAGGTTGAAGGCCGCCTACTTCCCGGAGCGCACGGTGCCGCGGCTGTTCCGGGAGCTCCGGCGCCTCCTGACGCCCGAGCGAGCGGCCCGCATCCAGGACTGGTGGTGCCGGTCCGCGCCGAACGTGAAGGCCGCGGACGCCCGCTCGCTCCTTCGGCGCATTCGCTCGGCCTGCACGATCGTTGAATCAGGCACAGGCTCGGGCCTGAGCCCTGAAGCCTAGAGTCCCGAGCCCGAAGCCTACCAAAGCCTAGAGTCCTGAGCCCGAAGCCTACGACTACTGGCTGCTCGTCGCCGTCGTCGCCTTCTTGTGGTAGTTCGGGTACGCCGGGCGCTTCGGCTTCGGGACCGGGTTCTTTTTCAGCTCCTCCATTACCTCGGCAATCGCGCGCTCGAGCTGCGGGTCCTTTCCCTGCCGGACCAGGGCGGGATCGTGCTCGACCTCGATGTCCGGCGCGATCCCGACGTTCTCGGCGTCCCACTGACCCTCAGGCCCCCAGACCGCCGAGCTCGGCGCCGAGACGAAGCCGCCGTCCATGAGCGGCGGCGCGCCGGCCCGGCCGACCAGGCCGCCCCAGGTGCGCTTGCCGATCAGCCTGCCGACGCCCGCGCGACGGAAGTAGTTCGGCATCGCGTCGCCGCCCGAGCCGGCGAACTCGTTGATGATCATCACCTTCGGTCCGAAGATTGCCCCTTGCGGCTGCACCTCGTCCTCGCCGTCCCGCGTGGCCACGAGGCTCATCATGGTCCGCTTCAGGTGCTCGATGATGTCGGTCGCGAGCGCGCCGCCACCGTTGAAGCGCTCATCGATGATCACCGCCTCCTTCCCGACCTGGGCGTAGAAATAGCGGGTGAAGTTGGTGTAGCCGCCGAACGCCGTGTCGGGCATGTAGACGTAGGCGACCCGCCCGTTGGTGGCGTCGTCGACCTTGCGGCGGTTCCCCTCGATCCAGGCGAGGTTGCGGAGACGCGACTCGTTGGGCACGGGGATCACGGTGACCTCGCGGCTGCCGGAGCCGTCGGGATTCGGGCCGACGCGCAGGAGCACGCTCTTGCCCGCCGTGGCCTCGAAGAAGCTGTAGACGCTGTCGGTCGCGCGCACGTCGCGGCCGTTGACCGAGAGGAGGTACTCGCCCTCCTCGACGTTCACGCCAGGCTGCGTCAGGGGCGCCTTCAGATCCGGGTTCCAGTTCTCGCCGTCGAAGATTCGGGCGAAGCGATAGCGGCCGTTCTCGATCCGGTAGTCCGCGCCGAGGAGCCCCGTCTGGATCGTCTTCACCTCCGGCACGTCGCCGCCCCCGACGCCGAGGTGGCCGACGGTGATCTCCCCCATCATGTCGGCGAACACGTAATTCAGGTCCCGCCGCGACTGCACGGACGCGAGATACGGCTCGTACTTCCTGATGGCGGCCGCCAGGTCGAGCCCGTGCAGGGCAGGGTCGTAGAAGAACTCGCGCTGGATCCGCCAGGCGTCGTGGTACATCTGCTTCCACTCGACTCCAGGGTCCGAGCGCAGCTCGATGTCCTCGGTGCGGAGGGTGAACGTGCCGGGCCCGCCGCCCTGAGGCCCGCCGCCCGCGCCGCCCGGGGGCCCGCCCGGCCCGGAGGGTGGCCCGGCCTGATTACCCCCGCCGCTCGCAGGTGGCAGCGGCCGCACGTTCTGAATGGTCCACCGGTCGCCCTGCGCCGTCAGGCTCTTTTCGCCGTTGGCCGACGCCTCGAAGAACCGCACGCCCGAGATCAGGACGTCCGATCGCCGCTGGCGCAGATCGTAGCGATGCACGACGAGGCCCGGCGGTGGCCCGCCTGAGGCAGGCGGCGCCTCGAGCGCGAAGAGCGTTCCCGCGCGGCCCACCTGGAGCCCGACGTAGCTGCGGGCCGGCATCGGCACCGCGAGGATCCGCTGGTTGATCCGATCGAAATCGATCCTGACCTCCGGCACTTTGGCGCCGCCGGCCGCCGGCGCCGGCTTCGACGTCTCCTCTCCGCCGGCTTCCGGCTGCTTCTCCTCGGACTTTGCCTCCGGTGTGCCGGAAGACGACGGCTTCTCGCCGGGTTTGACGACCTTCTCCTCGTCGCTTTCGGGTGCGAAGGGGGACGCCTCGGTCTTCGAGAGCACGGTGGCGTAGATGCTTCGGGTAGTGGTCCGAGAGCCGCTGCGAACGTCGGGCTCGAGCGTCGGCCCCGAGTCCGTGCTCGCCGTGAAGTAGAGGTACTTGCCGTCCCTGTCGAAGACGGGGTACCTGGCGTCGCTCAGGCCGTCTGTGAGCTGGTAGCTCTTCCCGTCGGCCACGGAGTGCACGAAGATCGTGCTCAGGTAGTTCGGCAGCCGTTTCGAGTAGGCGATCCACCTGCTGTCGGGCGACCAGACCGGCACGCGCTGGCCCGACGGGAACAGGTAGCGGTCCTTGTCGATCCTGACGGGCTTCTGCTGGTCGATGTCCACGTACCAGGTGTTCAGGTGCGCGTCGAGGTAGGCGATCTTCCTGCTGTCGGGGGACCAGCGCGGCATCAAATAGAACGTCGGCTTCTGCTCGAGCCGGATCTTCTTCGCGGGGCTCCGCCCCATCGAGTCCTTCACGTGCAGCTCGTACTCGCCGCTCTCGTCCGAGAAGTACGCAATAGACTGGCCGTCGGGCGACCACGCCGGATCGCGCTCCATCACACCGGGCGTGGAGGTCAGGTTCCGGGTGTCCCCCTTCTCGGCGGGGACGGTGAGGATCTCGCCGCGCGCCTCGAACAGCGCGCGTGCGCCGGTCGGCGAGATATGGGCGTTCGTGAGACGCCGCGACACGTTGATGTAACGCGGCCGCATCTCCGCGATGTCGCCGGCAATCCGGATTGCGATCGGCGTCAGCCCGCTGCTGGCCGGGTCGAACAGCTGGAGCTGGCCGAATTGTTCGATGACGATCCCGCCAGGACCGGCGGAGGCGGACTTGAAGTCCATCCCTGTATTGCGTACTGCCTGCGTCACCTGTTTCGTTTTCGTGTCGTACGAGTACAACGTGACGGGTTCGCTCCGGTCGCTGAGAAAATAGACCTTCTCGTCGATCCACATGGGGTCGTAGTCGTTCGACCCCTCGCGGGGGATCTGCTCGACGGCGCTCGTCGAGAGCGAGGCGATCCAGACGGGTGTCGCCTGGCCGCCGCGATACCGCTTCCAGGCCGTGAAGGCCCGCGGCAGCGGCACGTAGGCCAGCCGGCCGCCGTCCGGCGAGAATGCGCCTTCGAACCCCATGGGCAGCGGGAGTTTCTCGGCGAGGCCCCCCTCCAGCGGCACGACGAAGAGCTCGCGGAACCGGGAGTAGCTGGTGCGCGTCGACGAGAACAGCACCCGCTTGCCGTCGCGCGTCCAGCCGAGGGCGGTGTCGACGTCGGGGTGCCAGGTCAGGCGCCGCGGCACTCCGCCCTCGGCGGGCATCACGAAGACGTCGACGTTGCCGTCGTACTGACCCGTGAACGCGATCCACTTGCCGTCGGGCGAAAAGCGCGGGCTGGATTCCACGCCCGATCCCGTGGTCAGCCGCCGCGCCTCGCCCCCGGCCCGCGGGACGCTCCAGAGGTCGCCCGCGAACACGAACGCCACCTGCGTGGCGCTGAGCGCGGGCTGCTGCGCGAGGACCGGCGGGGGCGCCTGGGCGTTCGGCCGGGAGTTCGGGATGACCGCAGCCAGGACGAGGGACAGGACCAGGGTAACTCGCTTCATCGGGGCCTCCAGCGACGGCCCATCTTAATCCAGCAGGTCGGCTGAAGGGTGGAAGCCCGGTGCTGGAAGCTATAATCCATGTCCGTCTTCAGCTCGCTCCCGCGCCGTCGATTTCCCGTGGCAGGATCGTCGTCCGTCGAGTTGCCCACCCCGCATGCGCCGGACGCGCGAAGCCATGAAGGCGCCAAGGGGCGCGATGGGGGGGGCCGGCGGGGCGAAGCCCCCCTGGTTTCTCTCGGAGGAGGGCTCCGGCGAATGGCGGGCCCGTAAACGCGTAACAGGGTGGTCATGAGCTTCATTACCGATCTTCGCTTCGCTGTTCGATCGTTCGGCAGGGCCCGAGGCCTCGCGGCGACCGTCATCATCACCCTGGCGCTCGGCATCGGCGCGAACGCCGCCATCTTCAGCGTCGTGCGGGGCGTCCTGCTGCGCCCGCTCGTCAACCGCGACGAGGACCGCCTCATCTACATCCGGCAGAGTGCGCCGGGCCTCGGCATCGAGAACGCGGTCTTCTCCGTGCCGGAGATCCGCGATCTCCGCGGGCGTGTCAGGACCCTGTCCGCCTTCGGGGACTTCTCCACGATCGAATTCACGATGGTGGGCCTGGGCGAGCCCCGCGTGGTGCGGGCCGGCGTGGTCGGCGGGTCGTATTTCGAGGTCATGGGGCTGCGACCGGTGCTCGGGCGGCTGATCGACGCGACAGACGACGGGCCGCAGGCAGCGGGAGTGGTGGTCCTCACGCACCGGTTCTGGAGCACGACGCTGCAGAGCGATCCCGCCGTGATCGGCCGGACCGTCCGCCTCGGAACACGCGCGGCCACGATCATCGGGGTGCTGGAGCCATCGGTGCCCTATCCCGCCGAAACGGAGATCATCGCCAACGTCGTCACGAGCCCGCACCACCTCTCGGCCACGATGGTGGAAGGCCGGGTGCACCGGATGACAGAGCTGTTCGGCCGGCTCGCCCCGGGAGCGGATCTGGAGTCCGCCCGCGCCGAGTTGCGCGCCGTGCACGGGGCGATCGTCAAGGAGTACCCCGAGGCCTACCCGGTGAAGGCCGACTTCCGGATCGAGGCCGTGCGCCTTCGCGATCAGATCGTCGCGCCCGCGCGCACGGTGCTGCTGGTGCTGCTGGGCGCGGCGGCCCTCGTGTTCGTCATCGCCTGCTCGAACGTGGCGAACCTGATCCTGGCCCGGTCCGTGCGGCGGGCAGGCGAGCTCTCGATTCGCGCGGCGCTCGGCGCGGGTGCGGGCGCGCTCCGGCGCACGCTGCTCGCCGAGAGTCTGCTGCTCTGCGGCGTGGGGGCGCTGCTCGGGATCGCCATCGCCCGGCCGATGGTGGCCATCCTGACGCGGTATGCGGCGCGGTTCTCGGTGCGCGCGCTGGACGTCACGGTCGACGCCACGCTCCTCTGGGTCGGTGTGGTGCTCGCGATAGCCGCGGCGGTGCTGCTGGCCTTCGTGCCGCGCCTCCCCTCGGCGGACGCTTCGAGCGGCCTGGGCCTCTCGAACGGCAGCGTCCGGATCACGTCAGGAACGAACCGGCGCCTCAGGCTCTTCGCGATCACCCAGATTGCCGCGTCGTTCGTGCTTCTTGCCGGCGCCGGCATGCTGCTCAAGACTCTCTTCGCCCTCCAGGCTGCGCCGACCGGCTTCAACATGCGGAACGTGCTGGCGATCAACGTGCCGGTCGTATCGTTCTCGCGGCCGCGCGATCAGATCGCCCGGTTCTACGGCGAGATCCTCGAGCGGATTTCGCAGCTGCCCGGCGTCGAGCGCGCTGCCGTGGGCACCGTGGTGCCCTGGCGCGATGCCGGCGGATTCGGCCCGGGGTTCCAGTTCTCGGTCGAAGGATACGCGAAGGTGGACGGGGAGGAGGACCCTCGCGCGCGCTTCCGGACCGTGTCGCCAGGCTTCTTCGCGGCGCTGGGCATTCCCATCATCGCCGGCCGCGATTTCACCGACGCCGATCGACGTGACACCGAGCGCGTCGTGATCATCAGCCAGAGCGTGGCGCAGCGCATGTTTCCGCGGCAGGACGACGCGCTGAACAGGCGGCTCATGTGGACGGACCCGGTCACGAAGTTCATCGACGTCAGCAACGAGGGGCGCCGCATCGTCGGCATCGCGGCAGACGTCGACGACGAGAACATCGTGCCGGGACCGGCGATGAGCGTCTATCACCCGTTCGCGCAGGAGATTGGCGGAGGCCGTGTGTTCGTCCACGCGCGGACCGATCCGTACGCGCTCGTCCCGTCCATCACGCGCATCGTCCGGGAGATGTCGGCCGATCAGCCGGTGGAGCGGGCCGCGACGCTCGAGGACGTCAGGGCAGAGGTGCTCGCGCCGGATCGCCTGAACGCGATGGTCTTTGGCGGGTTCGCCGCGGTGGCGCTGACGATCGCAGTCGTCGGGGTGGCAGGCGTGCTCGCCTTCTCGGTGAGCGCGCGGACCCGCGAGTTCGGCATCCGCATGGCCATCGGATCGGCGCCCCGCGACCTCCTCGCGAAAGTACTTGGCGAGGGCGCGGTCATCGCCGGGGTGGGCATCGTGACCGGCGCGGTCGGCGGCCTCCTCCTGGCGCGGGCCGTCGGCAGCATCGTCCAGGACGTGCGGATTCCCGGTGCGCTGCCCGTGGCCGCGGCGGCCGGGATTCTCGTCGCCGCGGCGCTGCTCGCCTCGCTGATGCCGGCCGCGCGCGCATCACGTGTAGACGTCGTGAGCGCCTTGAGGGCGGAATAAGGTGCCAGTGTGCCAATGGTGCCAGCGTGCGAGGGTGCACCAGCTGCGCGCGTGCACCAGGTGCGCGCGTGCGAAGGTGCACCCGGTGCGGGTGCGAGGGTGCGCCAGGTGACCAGTGTGTCGTGGCGGCGCCGCGTCCAGGGCGTTCTCACGACACGTCGCCTCTCGGCGTACTCATCCAGCCGATCGCCCGCAGATAGTCCACGCTCCTCCGGAGCTGCCCGAGCTCGTACTCGACAATCGCGTGGGCCGGGTCCCCGCGCTCCCACGGGGTCCGGAAATCCTCGGTCGGCCCGAGGGCGTGGCGCTGCAAGCGACCGAGCGCGGTGGCGAGCTCGCTTGCCTGACGGACCGGGTAACCTGTCCACCAGCCGCGATCGAACAGGCGGATGTGACGGGCCTCGAGGGCGCCGAGCTCGATCGACGCCGTCAGCGGCCCCTCGCGCGAGAGCGCATCCACCATCTCGCCGAGCGGCACGCAGCCGTCACCGACCGCGCACCGGACGAGCCGATATCCCGCGTTGGTGAACTGGGCGCGGTAGTCCTTCAGATGCACGTGCCGCACGAGCGGAGCCACGCGCGCCGCAAACGCCACGGGATCCTCGCCGACCGCGAACGGATTGCCCGTGTCGAGCACGATGCCCACCGCGGGGCCGGCGGCCTGCGCGATCTCCAGGAGCTCTTCACTGCCGAAGTCCTGGTGATTCTCGATCGCGAGCGCGAGACCGGCCTCCGCCGCCCGCCCCGCTTCACGACGGATTGTCTTCCGCCCATGATCCACCATCCCGCGCCATCGTGGGCCGCAGGCCGCCCGCGCTCCTTCGAGCACCGGCGTGAGGTGCAGGCGCACGAGCGCTGCCCCGAGCGCTTTCGCGCAGCGGACCGCGTCCTCCAACGTTTCGCCCTCACGCTGCTGCAGCCAGAAGCTGCACACGCGGGTCATGCCCTGCAGGCGATCGCGGAGCCTGACGATCTCCTCGGTCGACCGCGGAGTGAGCCATCGCCAGTCGAGCTCGATGCAGCGGGCATTTATCCCGCCCGCCATCCCGATGAACCCGTCCAGGCCGGCCGGCTGCGGGTTGGCGCGCTCCGTGCCGGCGGCCTGCAGGCCGACCGTGAACGCAACCCCGTACGGATTGAGGCCGATCTCGAGCACGCGGCAATTGTACCGATGGCGGCCTGACGCGCGCGCCAGGTCCGTGACACGCAAGACGGTCAAGGGTATAAATCCCGCCATGAACCGACGCGCCGTGCTCCAGACCCTCGTGGCCGGCCTTGCAACTCCGTGGCTGCGCCAGCCCCCGGCGAGGCAGACCCTCGTGCAGATCGACGGTCAGGCCTTCAGGATCAATGGCCGGCCGACCTACGAGGGGCGGACCTGGCGCGGGCTGAAGATTGAAGGCCTCCTGATGAACTCGCGGATGGTCCAGGGCATCTTCGACGACCTGAACGACGAGACCCGCGGGCGCTGGGCGTACCCCGACACCGGGCGCTGGGATCCGGAACGCAACACCCGCGAGTTCATCGCCGCCATGCCGGAGTGGCGCCGGCACGGCCTGCTCGGCTTCACGATCAACCTGCAGGGCGGCAGTCCGGAGGGGTACTCGCAGAAGCAGCCGTGGCACAACAGCGGCTTCGACGCGGACGGAACGCTGCGTCCCGACTATCTCGCCCGCCTCGAACGTATTCTCGACCGCGCCGATACGCTCGGGATGATTCCGATCGTCGGCTACTTCTACTTCGGCCAGGATCAGCGCCTCGCCGGCGACGAGGCGGTGAGGCGGGCGGTGCGGGAGGCGACCACGTGGTTGCTGAGGAAGGGTTACACCAACGTGCTCGTCGAGATCGCGAACGAATGCGACAACCGGGCCTACGAACAACCACTCATCCAGGCGGCCCGGGTGCACGAGCTCCTGCAGCTCGCCCGTTCAATCCAGGTCGACGGCCGGCGGCTCCCCGTGAGCGTGAGTTTCAACGGGGGCTCCATTCCGACGCCCGGGGTGGTCGCGGCGTCGGATTACGTGCTGCTGCACGGCAACGGTGTCGCCGACCCTGATCGCCTCGCCGACATGGTCGTGCGCACGCGCCAGGTGCCCGGCTACCGGCCCATGCCCGTGCTGTTCAACGAAGACGACCACTTCGATTTCGACCGGCCGCGCAACAACTTCAGTGCCGCCACGAGCCAGTACGCCTCGTGGGGCTACTTCGACTACCGGATGAAAGGGGAAGGGTACGACGAGGGCTATCAGAGCGTGCCGGTGAGCTGGGGGATCAGCTCGGAGCGCAAGCGGGCGTTCTTCCGGTTACTTGCGGAGATGACGGCGAGCTAGGACACCCTAGTTGCCCACGCCGCCTGCGCGGGACCCGCGAAGCCATGAAAGGCGCACCAAGGGCGAAGCCCCCGGTTTCTGTTTAGTTCCTCGCCCGGCTGTGCCGGGCCCACGACGTCATGAAAGGCGCGCCAAGGGCGCGCCCCGCCGGAGCGGAGCGGGGATCGTGGGCCCCCGCGAGCGACGGCGATGGGGGGTCCGGCGGGGCGAAGCCCCCCGGTTTCTCTTAAATGTGCCACGGGTGCCCAAGTGCGAATGTGCACAGGTGGTGCGGACGGTGCCAGGGCCAGCGGCCTAGCGAACGACCATGCCGGCGATGAACTGGATCTCCTTGTAGGTGAACGGCTCGGAGCCGCTCGCCGTGAAGGTCTCGGCGCGAATCAGCCGGAGGTTCGCGCCGAAACGCAGTGCGGCGCGGTCGGAGAGCCGCACGTCGACGCCACCGCCTGGCGTCATGGCGAAGTCGTTCCGCGCCGACGTCAGGCGCTCGTCCGGCAGCTCGAACGTGCTCGCCGTACGCGCCACGCCGAAGAGCATCTGCACGTACGGCGCGATGCGGGCGGATCTCGGCCTGAACCGCGGGCCGCCCATCAGCGTGTGGATGCTCATCGAGAGCTCGACGTCCAGACCGCCCATCGACTTGTAGTTGCCGCCGAAGTCGCCGACCAGCGAGATCGGGCCCGCGACGTCGCCTGCGACCGAGGCGAACCAGCCGCGTGGAAACGTGGCGTCGCCGTCGACATCGCGGAGGAACCCGTAACCGCCCGCCACTTCGAACCCGCTGTCGCTCTGGGCGAGTGCACGGTTCGGCACTGCGGCTGCGATCGCGAGCATGATCCACAGGGCCCGGAATGAACGTCGAGGTCGCACGGGCAGACTCCCTTCGGGTGCGGTTACGTCGGCGATGAGTCATCAAGGTTGGTGCCAGGGCCGCGCGGAGCCGGAGGAGCGGCGGTCGCGACGCTCCGCGCGGGTTCCTGCAACGAGACCGTGATCGCGATGACGCTCGTGTCGGCCGCAGGGCCGCGTCGTAACGCCAGAGACTGGCCAGGACAGCGCTCGCGGACATAGAATCGGGACTGTCGGACGGCACGGGCAGGATGCTGGAAGTGCATTTTGCCCGCTCCGCACCGCCGTCGGAGTCTCGACTGAAAGGAAGCTGGTCGTGATCACACTCACCATCAACGGGGAGCGCCGGACGTTCGACGGCGATCCCGCGACGCCACTGCTCTGGGTGCTCCGGGATCGCCTCGAGCTCACGGGCACCAAGTACGGATGCGGTATGGGCCTGTGCGGCGCATGCACCGTGCACGTCGGGGGAGAGGCAACGCGGAGCTGCGTGACGCCGATGAGCGCCCTCGAGGGCAAGGCCGTCACGACGATCGAGGGGCTCGCGGCGCCCGGCCGCGAGCACCCGCTGCAGGCGGCCTGGAAGGCGCACAACGTGCCGCAGTGCGGCTACTGCCAGAGCGGCCAGATCATGCAGGCGGCGGCGCTGCTGGCGGCGGTTCCGCGCCCGACCGACGGCGACATCGATTCCCACATGGCTGGCAATCTCTGCCGGTGCGGCACCTACCAGCGCATCCGCGCCGCGATCAAGGCTGCTGCCGGGAGGACCGCATGAACGCCACGCCCACGATCTCCAGGTGGTCCTTCCTCGGATATTCGTTCACCGCCGGGGCATTCCTGATTGGCACGCGCCTCGTGCCCGGCGGGCTGATTGCGCAGACGGTCAGACCCGGCGCCGGCCCGCTGTGGCAGGCCGGTGTGTACCTCGGCATCGACGTCGACGGCAGCGTCGCGATCATCGCCCACCGCTCCGAGATGGGCACCGGCATCCGTACGAGCCTGCCCATGGTCGTCGCCGAGGAGCTCGAGGCGGACTGGTCGCGCGTCCGCATCGTCCAGGCGATCGGCGACGCGAAGTACGGTTCGCAGAACACGGACGGATCCTGCTCCATCAAGGACTTCTTCGAGGCGATGCGCATCGCCGGCGCGAGCGCGCGGACGATGCTCGAGCAGGCCGCGGCGGCAGCCTGGAAGGTGCCGGTGACCGAGGTCGTCGCGCGCAGTCACACGGTAGCGCACGCGTCCTCCGGGCGCACGCTCGAGTACGGAAAGCTCGTGGAGGCGGCGGCGAAGCTGCCCGTGCCCGATCCGAAGACGCTCCGCTTCAAGCCCGCCAATGCCTATCGCATCGTCGGCAAGACCGTCGCGATCACGGATATGGACGATCTCGTCCGCGGCAAGGGCACCTTTGGCATCGACGCGCGGATGCCCGGCATGGTCTACGCCGCCATCGCGCGCCCCCCGGTCCTCGGCAGCAAGGCGACGCGGGTGGACGATGCGGCGGCGCGGAAAGTGACGGGCGTGCAGACCGTCGTGCGGCTGCCGGAGGCCAGCCCCCCGTACGTCTTCAAGGCCCTGGGCGGCGCCGCGGTGATCGCGGACAGCACGTGGTCGGCCCTCCAGGGCCGCCAGGCCCTGAAAGTGGACTGGAGCGACAGCCCGAACGCGGTGTTCGAGTCCGCTTCGTTCAGGAAGAAGCTGCTGGACACCGTCCACGCGCCGGCGCGCCCGCTCCGGGTGATGGGCGACGTGGACGCCGTCTTCGCGTCCGGCGCCCGCACGCACGAGGCCTCGTACTACACGGCGATGCTGGCGCATGCGCCCATGGAGCCGCCCGCGGCCGTCGCCGAGTTCCGCGACGGGAAGGTCGTGACGTGGGCCGCGACGCAGAACCCGCAGGAGGTGCAGTCCTCGGTCGCGGACGCGCTGGGGATCAAGAAGGAAGACGTCACCTGCCATGTCACGCTGCTCGGCGGTGCCTTCGGCCGCAAGTCGAAGCCGGACTACGTCGTCGAGGCCGCGCTGCTCTCGAAGCAGGTCGGCAAGCCCGTGAAGATCGTGTGGAGCCGCGAGGACGATCTCCAGTTCGACTACTTCCATGCGCCGGCCGCGCAGTACCTGAAAGCGGCCGTCGGACAGGACGGACTCCCGACGGCGATCCTGATGCGCACGGCGTTCCCGCCGATCGGCTCGCTCTGGAATGCGGACGAGCAGTATGGCGGCTGGCAGGCGCAGCAGGGCTGGACCGAGATCCCCTACCGGCTCGCGAACCTGCGGGTCGAGAACGGCCCGGCGCCGGCGCACACGAGGATTGGCTGGCTCCGCTCGGTTGCGAGCATCCACCATGCGTACGCGGTGCAGGGCTTCACCGACGAGCTGGCGGCCCTGGCCGGAGCCGATCGGGTCGAGTACCTGCTGAAGCTGATCGGCGCGCCGCGCGTGATCGACTTCGGCGCCGAAGGGGTCAAGGGCTGGAAGCAGGACGATCCACGGCATGCCTTCGACACCGCGCGGCTTCGCCGGGTGACGGAGCTCGTCGCCGAGAAGTCGGGCTGGGCCGGGAAGAAGTCCGGCGCGCGACGGGGCTACGGGCTGGCCGCGCACTGGAGCTTCCTGTCGTACATCGCGGCCGTCGTGGAGGTGGAGGTCGGCGAGCGCGGCGAGGTCACGATCCCGCGCGTCGATCTCGCGGTCGACGCGGGCACGATTGTCAGTCCTGATCGCGTGATCGCGCAGTTCGAGGGGGCCGCGGTGTTCGGCGCCAGCCTGGCGCTGCTGGGGGAGATGACCGCGAAGGACGGCCGGATCCAGCAGACGAATTTCGACGGGTACCAGATCGCGCGCATCAACCAGGCGCCGCGTGAGACGCACGTGCATCTCGTGCAGAGCACGGCGGCGCCGGCAGGAGTCGGCGAGCCCGGCGTGCCGCCGATCGCGCCGGCCCTCTGCAACGCGATCTTCGCGGCCACGGGGCAGCGGATCCGCGAGCTGCCGATCGCCGCGCAGCTGAAGGGCAGTGGAAGCGGATTGGGCTTCAGGCTTTAGGGCTTTAGGCTTGAGGGTTTAGGCTCTGGGCTCTGGGCTTTGGCCTCGAGGAGAGCTGGAACCAACCCCCTTGAGCCTGGAGCCTGGAGCCTGGGGCCGAGAGCCCAAAGTCCAAAGCCCAAAGTCCAAAGCCCAAAGCCCAAAGCCCAAAGCCCAAAGCCCAAAGCCCAAAGCCCAAAGCCCAGAGCCGGGTTCCAGGGCTACTCGCTCCGGAGCGCCCGGACCGGATCGACGGACGAAGCCGCGACCGCCGGCCGCAGGCTGGCCCCCGTGGCAACCAGCAGCAGCACGCCGCAGGCGGTGGCGTACGCGGCGGGATCGTACGTGCTGACACCGTACAGCAGCGACTCGAGTACCCGGCCGGCAGCTGCCGCCACGAGCGCGCCGAGCGCGATGCCAACCGCGGCCAGACGTCCGCCCTTCAGCAGCACCATCCGGATCACCTGCGCGCGCGTCGCGCCGATGGCGATCCGGATCCCGATCTCCCGCGTCCGGCGCCCGACGGCGTAACTCACGATGCCGTAGAGCCCGACCGCCGCCAGCAGCAGCGCCAGCCCGCCGAATGCGCCGGCAGCAATGGCGCCCAGACGCGTCGGGGCCATCGTGGTCGCGACGACATCTCCGGCGGGCACGTCCTCGGTGAACAGCACGTTCGGTTCGAGCGACCAGACCGCCTTGCGCAAGGTCGGCAGCATCGCGGCGGCGGCCAGCCCGGTTCTGACGACGAGGCCAATGCCCTGCGACGGCCGGTCGGGCACGTGCAGATACGCTCTCGGCGCCTCGCCGACGGATCGGACCTTGTGGTCACGGGCGACGCCAACGATCTCGAGCGGCTCGGACTCGAAGCCGCTCGTGTACACGAGGCGGCCGACGGCCGAAGCCTCCGGCCAGTACTTCCGCGCCATGGTCTCGTTCACGATGGCCACGCGACGGCTTGCGGCGACGTCGGCGTCGGTGAACGCCCGTCCCTCGACGACCGGCACTCCCACCACCTCGAAGTAGTCGGGCCCGACACCGACCGTGTCGGTGACCGTTCCCTCGTCGTCGGCGCGGTGGTGGCCCGGTACGTGGATCGAATCGAGGTTGATGTCGGGGGCGAGCGGCAGCCGCGACGCCGTGGACACCGCCACGACGCCGGGGAGGGCGCGCAACACGCGAAGCAGTTCTTCACGGAGAGCCGCGGCCCGCTCCACGTCGTACCCGTTCATCTTCAGGTTGAACTGCAGCGACGACACGTGCGTGGGATCGAAACCGATGTCAGTGTGGCGTGCGACGAGAAGCCCGCGGCCGAGCAGGGCCCCCGAGACGAGCAGCACGACCGAGAACGCCAGCTGCGTCGCGACCAGGACGTCTCCAGTCGTGATGCGGCGCCGGCCGCCGCCCTCGGGAGATCCCTTCAGAACACCCATGACGTCGGTGCGGGAGGCCGACCATGCCGGAGCCAGGCCGAACACGAGCGCGGTGCCGAGCGACGCACACGCGGCGAATGCGAGCACCCTGCCGTCCAGCGAGAAGTCGAAAGCCACCGGGATCGGGAACACTTCGGTCCCGAGCCCCGCGAGCGCACGTCCCGCCCACCACGCGAGGAGGACGCCCAGGCCGCCGCCCGCTGCCGCGAGCAGCAGCGCCTCGCTGAGCAGCTGCCGGATGATGCGCGCACGGCTCGCGCCAAGCGCCGCGCGGAGGGCGAACTCGGAACGGCGCGCCACCGCCTGCGCGATCAGGAGGTTGGCGACATTGGCGCAGGCGATCAGCAGGATCAGGCCAACGGCGGCCATGAGGACAACACTGGCCCCGCGCACGTAGGGATCGAGAACCGGATGGAACCGCACGCCCGCCGCCGGCACGACGCTGGACGTGACCTTCTCGTTGGTCAGGGGGTAGTCCCGGCGCAGCCGGGCGAACACGGCGTCGACCTGAGCGCGGGCCTGGTCGACAGTCCGATCATCGGCAAGCCGCCCCTTGACGAACAGCCAGCGCGTGCCGCGTCGATCGACCCGCGTGGTGCCGGGATCCTTGTCCGAGCTGGTCTGGACGCCGGAGAACACCAGTCGATCGACCATCATGATCGGCACCCAGACGTCGACGGGAAGGCCAGGCACCATCCCCGTGAATCGCGGCGGCGCCACGCCGATGATCGTGTAGCGGACACTCGAGATCTCCAGTTCCTGTCCGACGATCCCGGGTTGGCCGCCGAAACGCCGTTGCCACAGCCCGTGGCTGATGACGGCCACGGGCGCGGCGCCGGGAACGAGGTTCTCGCGGCGATCGAACGACCGGCCGAGCGCCAGCGGGATCCCGAGGACGTCGAAGTATCCCGCCGTGACGGCCTCGCCCGAAATCAGCTCCGGCCGCTCGCCCGAGATGATCCCGCGCACGTGGCCGGCGGCCGCCATCCCGGAGAACGCGTCCACGGCGTACTCGAGATCGAGGTAGTCGGGATAGGACGTGGTGAGCTGGGGGAATTCCTCGCTGACCCCGGTGTAGATCTCGACGAGCCTGTCGGGCCGGCTGACGAGCGTCCCCCGAAGCAGGACGCCGTTGACGATCGAGAACAGCGTCGTATTGATGCCGACGCCCAGGGCCAGGGACGCCACCGCGGCCGCAACGAGCCCGGGCCGTCGCCCGAGCTGCCTGCCGCCAAGCCTCAGATCGCGGAGAAAGTCGGACATATGTGGTTGGCAGCTTCGAGTGCGCGGGTCTGGTGCTCCGATTCAGTCCTTGACCCCCAGCACTACCTCATGCGTGCCCGGCTCGAGCTCGGAGTGCTCGAACGGAACGACCCGCGAATGGAAACCCGCGCCGCGCAGCAGGGCGAGCCAGACCGCGCGCGGGAACAGCCCTTCGATGTGGCGATCGTGTACGGCCTGGACCGTTCCGGCCCCATCCTTCAGCAGGACGGCGTAGTCGACGACGTACGTCGTGTCCTCGGGGTCAGGGTCCCATGTCCACTCGAGATACCGGAGCCCGAGGGCGCCGCGATCGTGACCGCCGTGATCGGTGCCGGGACGGAAGTTCTCGCGGACGTAGTCGGGCGCGAAGAGCACGACGCCGCCGGTCCGGCAGTGCACACCGGCCGTTTCGACCGCTCCGCGCAGGTCGGCTTCCGACGTCATGTAGCAGACCGCGTCGTGGACGAACACGGCATCGAACTGCCGGCCCAGTCTGACCGTCCGCATGTCCCCCGGCACGTGCTCGCACTCCGGGTTCAGGCGCTCGCTGACTCCGCGCATCCCCGCCGAGGGTTCGACGAGGGTCAGGCTGAACCGATTCTTCATGTGGCTGGCGTTGTTGCCGCCGCCGCTCCCCAGCTCGAGGACCGTCTGGACGACCCCGGCGCACGCCTGGGTGATCGTCCGTGCGTAGAAGGCGGCCTCTTCGGCGTAGTCCTCCGGAGCCGAGAGCAGCGGCCACCACGCCGCCAGTTCATCGTACATGCGCATGTTTCGGAGGTGCAGGAAGCAGGCGGCCGATGACAGCTGGAGCCTGCGGATCAGCCGCCCGTTGCAGGGAGCATGGTCGTTCCCTGTTCCCCTTCCCCGTTTCGCGTCGTTGTCTTCCCTTCCTCATCGAGGTACTTCACGAACACGACCTCGTTGTGCTGTTCGTTGTAGAGCAGCTCGTCGACGCTGGCCTGTACCGAGAGGAGCCCGAACCCGCCCGGGCGGATCCCCTTCTCCTCGCGCACGCGCATGTGGGCGATCGGGTCCTCCGGCGGCTGCCCGATGGCCGCGTGCGTCAGCTCTTCGATGCGGAAGCCGGGGCCGGGGTCGGCGATCCGATACAGCAGCATCCGCTTCGCGCGGAGGCAGGCGATCCGGACCTGGCGCGTCGGATCGAGGCCGCCGCCCCATTCCACGGCGTTCATCGCGAGCTCGCGGAAGGCATACGCGATCACCTCGCGCACGTCGGGCGGAAGCCCGGCATCGAGATGCGCCATGACCGACCCGATCCGATCGACCGCTTCGCGGGAGCAGGGCACGACCAGCTCGACCCAGTCCGGCCTGGCAGAAATGACGTCGATCCGGGGCGGCTCCGGCGCGTTGAGCGCCTCGCTCACGGTCTGCAGCAGCACGGGGGCGGGGACCGGTTTGTGGACGTACTTGAACGCCTGTTCACGGACGGCTTTGAGCAGCGTCTCAGGCGCCTCGTCCGACGTCATGACGACGACCCGCGGTGGCGCCTCGATGGCACGGATCTGCGAGAGCAGATCGATCCCGTTCATGCGGGGCATCCAGACATCGAGCAGCAGCAGGTCGAAGCGGCGGCCCCGCAGCGCTTCGAGCGCCTCGACGCCGTCCGAGGCCGTGTCCGTGCTGTAGCCGGCGTTCGTCAGCACGCTGCTCAGCACGTGCCTGGTGGCCTTGTCATCGTCCACGACCAGGATGCGGCTCATGAGATCCCTCGCTTCGCGCGGGCCGTCAGCGCGGCCGCGGCGTGGTGGTGTGTGTGGACGCGACGAGCCCGGCGTCGAGGAACGCCTGCTCCAGCCGCTCGATCTCGCGCCGCAGGGTGGCGCAGGCTTCCCTCGCCTCGGCGAAGCGCCCGGACCTGGCGAGCTGCTCGAGCTGCGCGGCCGCCTCGCGGCCTGCCACGGCGCCGGCGGTCGCGATGCTCCCTTTCAGGCTGTGGGCGGCCATCCGGAGCGCGTCGGCGTCCTCGGCGGCGAGCGCCCGCTCGATCTCCTGCAGCGACGAAGGGTAATCCGCCCGGAACAGGGCGACGACCTCCCGCAGGAGATCGCGGTCGCCGCCCGTGCAGGCCAGCGCGGCGGCCTCGTCGAACGCGGACCCGTCCGCTGACGCCGGCGTGACTGCGGCGGAGGATGGAGCCCGCGGCCGACCGAGCCGCTCGACGGTCGCGACGAGCTGGTCCACGTCGATCGGTTTCGAGAGGTAGTCGTCCATGCCGGCGGCAAGACAGCGTTCGCGGTCTCCCTGCATCGCGTGCGCGGTCAGGGCCACGAGCGGCAGGTGCCCGCCGTGCTCGCGCTCGCGCTCGCGAATCGCCCACGCGGCTTCGAACCCGCTCATCACCGGCATCTGCAGATCCAGCAGGACGAGATCGGGGCCATCGCCCCCCCCGAACGGAATGGCTTCGAACGCCTCGCGTCCGTTCTCGACAGCGGTCACGTGATGGCCGCGCTTTTCGAGGACCTTCGTCACGAGCGTGCGGTTCACGACGTTGTCCTCCGCGACGAGCACGCGCAGTCGACGCGCGGGTTGTTCTCGTGCCGGCTCGACCCCGGCGGCATCGTCCGGCCGGCGGGCCGCGCCGAAGAGCGTTGCCAACGCGTCGAGCAGGTCCGAGTGTTTCACAGGCTTGGTGAGATAGGCATCGACCGTCTTGCGCCCCCGCCGCAGGACGCCCTCCCCCTGGCCCACGGAGGTGAGCATCAGGATGGGTGTCCGCGCGAGCCGTCGATCTCCCTTGACGCGGCGCGCCAGAGTGAAGCCGTCGACGTCCGGCATCTGGCAGTCGGAGATCAGCACGTCGAACCGCTCCCGGGCCCGGACCGCCTCGCGCAGCGCGATCATCGCCGCGGCGGCATCGGCGACCGCGGTCGGACGCATGTGCCAGCTCGCCAGCATCTCCTGCAGGATCTGCCGATTCGTGGCGTTGTCGTCGACCACCAGCACGCGCAGTCCCTCGAGGGTCTTTGGCTTCGCCCGTGCCAGGACGCGTTGTGGCACGTGCGGGCGCTCGAATCGCGCCGTGAAGAAGAACGTGCTGCCGCGGCCTGGCTCGCTGGCGACCCACATCCGGCCTTCCATCATTTCGACGAGCCGCAGCGCGATCGCGAGGCCGAGTCCCGTGCCGCCGAAGCGTCGGGTCGTCGAGCTGTCTGCCTGGGTGAACGCCTGGAAGATCTCCTGCTGCTTGTCGGCCGGGATGCCGATCCCGGTATCGCGCACGGCGAAATGCAGCGTCACCTCTCCGGGCCCGGCGGAGGCCAGGGTCACGCGCAGCACCACTTCTCCCGCCGCCGTGAACTTCACCGCGTTGCCGAGCACGTTCAGGAGCACCTGCCGGAGCCGGCCCGGATCACCGAGCAGCAGCTCCGGTACCTCCGGCGCGATGTCGCATGCGAGCTCGAGCCCCTTCTCGTCGGCGCGCAGGGCCAGGAGCTTGGCCGCATCGCCGACGACCTCCCGCAGCTCGAACTCCGTGCACTCGAGCTCGAGCCGGCGCGCCTCGATCTTCGAGAAGTCGAGGATGTCGTTGACGATTTCGACCAGTGATTCGGCGGAGGACTTCACCGTCGACAGGTAGTCGCGCTGCTCCGCGGTCAGGCGCGTCCGCAGCGCCAGGGTCGTCATGCCGAGAATGGCGTTCAGCGGCGTCCGGATCTCGTGGCTCATGTTGGCCAGGAACGCGCTCTTCGCCTCGGCGGCCTCCTCGGCGCGCCGCCGCGCGATTTCGAGCTCCTTCACGAGCTGCGCGAGTCGCGCCGCCTGGTCCTCCAGCTCGCGGTGCGTCCCTTCGAGCTCGCGGGCGTAGCTCGCCATCGTTTCCTCGGCGGCCTTGCGCTCCGTGATGTCGCGCGCCGCGGCGTAGACCACCTCCTGCTCCCGGAACGGCGTGGACGTCCACAGCAGCCATCGCACTGTACCGTCGCGATGCAGATAACGGTTCTCGAAGTAGATGACCTCCTGGCCCTGGCCGAGCTTCTGCATTTCCGCCAACGTGGCGGCGCGGTCGTCGGGATGGACCATGTCCATGAAGGGCCGGGAGAGCAGCTCGGCCTCGGGATAGCCGAGCACGCGCTCCCACGCCGGGTTCACGCGCTTGAAGTAGCCGTCGAACCCCGCGATGCACAGCATGTCCAGCGAGAGCGTGAAGAACCGGTCCAGCTCCTCCTGCGCGCGGCGCCGATCCACGAAGAGCCCGATCTGGTTGCCCACTCCCGCGAGCATCGAGAGCAAATCCTCGTCGGGAGGCCGCACGTCGCGGCTGAAGAACTCCATGACGCCGAGGACCTCGCCCCGCAGCAGGACGGGGAACCCGAACGCCGCGTGCAACCCCTCGTCGCCCGCCACCTTCGCCCGCGGGAAGTTGCCGTCGTGGACGACATCCGGGATCCAGGCGGGCTGCGCCGTGGCCCAGACACGGCCGGGGAGGCCGACTCCCTTCGCGAAGGTGATCTCCCGGCTGATGGCGGCGAACCGCGGAAGCTCCACGCCGGGGCCGGTCCAGATCTCCACGCACTTGAGCACGTGATGCTCGCGGTCGAGGCTCCAGAGCGCGCCGTGCTCCCACTCGAGGGCCTCGCAGATGGCCTCGAGGATCTTCGGCGCGGCCTCGGCGAAGCTGCCGGCTTCGACGAGGGCGCGGGCGGCCACGTGCTCGGCCGTCAGGCGCCGTCTCGCGGGTCGCTCGCCGGGTGCGGTATTGACGTCGGGCGTCATGAGACCGAGCGCTGATTATAGGTCCGGTACACAACTATTACAGCCGTCCACCCCGCGTCCTGCTATCGTCGCAGGTCGGCTCCGGCCTCCTGCCGTGCAGCCAGCCAGCCCGTCAGGAACCGCTCAGATGGCCACTCCAGCGCTTCGCTATGGCCGGCAGTACCAGCACGGCTTGAACTGGGTCACCACGACGGCCATGGTCGGATTCCACGCCGGAGCCGCCGCGGCTCTCTTCGTGCCGAATCGGGGGGCGATTGCGGCCGCCGTCACGCTGTACGTCGTCGCGGGCATGTTCGGGATTGGCATGGCGTACCACCGGCTCCTGACTCACCGGGCGTACCGGACGTACCGGCCGATCGAGTACCTGCTCACCTGGTGTGCCACGCTTGCCCTGGAGGGCGGGCCGATCTTCTGGGTCGCCACGCATCGCATCCACCATCAGCACTCGGATCGCGACGGCGATCCGCACACGCCGCGCGAGGGCACCTGGTGGGCGCACATGGGCTGGATCCTCACCGGCGAGGGCATGCACCACGACGCGTCGGTGCTGGCGCGCTACGTGCCGGACCTGGTGCAGGATCGCGTCCACATCGCGATCTCCCGCTGGCACTGGACGTCCAACGTCGTCGTGGGGCTCGCGCTGCTGGCGTACGGCGGCGTGCCGTACGTGCTCTGGGGCGTTTTCTTCCGGACCACCCTGGGCCTGCACGCGACCTGGCTGGTGAACTCGGCCACGCACAAGTGGGGATCGCGCCGGTTCGCCACCCGCGACGACTCGACGAACAACTGGTGGGTGGCCCTGCTGACGTTCGGCGAAGGCTGGCACAACAATCACCACGCGTACCCGACCAGCGCCCGGCACGGTCTCGCGTGGTACGAGCTCGATCTCAACTGGCTCGCCATCCGCGCCATGCAGGCCGTCGGACTCGCGTGGGACGTCCGCCTCGCCCGCCTGGGAACCCACCACCCTTCTCGGCTGTCGGCGTGAACCGAACAGGTGGATTTTCCGTCTGAAGACGGAAACGACCTGGAACTGCCGCTCCTGTTGTCAGCGTCCATTTTTCAGCTTCCCCGTTCGCCCGCAGCCGCTCCGCGCACCCCCGGAACCCTGAACCCTGAACCGATTCGTTATGATCGTCGAGCCGGCCATGCGCGACGAACCACTCCGGGAACGCTTCCAGGCGGCGCTCGACGTTCTCGTCGAGCAGATCAAAGCCGATCGGTGCGTGCTGGCGGCGATCCTGTGCGGCAGCCTGTCGCACGACACGGTCTGGGCGCGGTCGGACATCGACCTGCTGCTGGTGACCGTCGACGATGCGAAGGGGGGGCCGGCGGATGCGACGATGAACGCGGACGGCGTGACGGTCCACGCGATTCTCGTGCCCCGCGCGCAGTTCCGGAAGACGGTCGAAGGCGCCACGCACAACTCCTTCGTGCACGCGCTGCTGGCGAAGGGCCGGCTCCTCTACACCCACGACCCGTCGATTGCCGAGCTGTGCCGGACCCTGCACGAGATCGGCCACCGCGACACGGAGCTGCAGCTGCTCCGCTCGGCCACCTACGCCCTGCCCGCCATCGACAAGGCCCGCAAGTGGCTCGTGACGCGCGGCGATCTCGACTACGCGGCGCTCTGGATCCTCTATGCCGCAACGCCGCTCGCGCGCATCGAGGTGATCGGCCGCCGCCTGTTCGCGGATCGGGAGGTGATTCCGCAGGCGCTCTCGCTGAACCCCTCGTTCTTCGGGACCATCTACACGGATCTGCTCAACACCCCCAAGCAGCGGGATCGCATCGAGGCGGCGCTCGACGCCGTTGACGCCTACATGGCCGGGAGGGCACCGGCGCTGTTCCGGGCCGTCATGGACTACCTGCGGGATGCGGGGGAGCCGCGGTCATGCACGGAGATGGAGCAGCACTTCACGCGCAACTTCGACGTGGCCGGCGTCACGACAGCCTGCGAGTACCTGGCGTCGCGCAACCTCATTGGCAAGGCGTCCACGCCGCTGCGGCTGACCAGGCGGAGCAGCGTCGAGGTGCAGGAGCTGGCGTTCTTCCACCTGGGTGGCGACGACGAGCGCTGGCGGCCGGGCGGCGTCTGAGTCGTCCAACTCCGGGTCATCGAGCATGGCCATGCTGAAGCCAGCCCGCAACGGCAGAAAGCACCCCCGACGCGTCGAGGCGCGGACGACGATTGCCATCCAGGGCGCGCGCGTGCACAACCTGCGCAACCTCTCGCTCGAGCTCCCGCGCGATCGCCTCATCGTCGTCACCGGCCTCTCCGGATCGGGGAAGTCGAGCCTGGCGTTCGACACCATCTACGCGGAAGGGCAGCGCCGGTACATGGAGTCGCTCTCGAGCTATGCGCGCCGGTTCGTCGCGCAGGTCGCCAAGCCCGACGTGGATTTCGTGTTCGGGCTCTCCCCCGTCATCTCCATCGAGCAGAAGACACTCGGCAGCAACCCGCGATCGACGGTCGGCACGATGACCGACATCGCGAGCTACCTGAACCTGCTCTTTGCGACGATCGCCCAGCCTCACTGTCCGCGGACGGGCGAGGTCGTGCCGGCGCGGTCCTCGAGCCAGATCCTGGAGGGCATCCTCTCGCTGCCAGACGGCGCCGAGGTCGAGCTCCGCGCCCCCGTGTTCAAGGTCTACGGAGAAGATCTCGATTTCGTGTTCACCGAGATCCGGAAAAAAGGCTGCCGCCGGATGATCATCGACGGCCGCCTCGTGGACATCGCCGAAGGCATCGAGCTGGACGCCGCGGACGTCCGGGTGATGGACGCCGTCGTGGATCGGCTCGTTGTCGGCCGCCGGCACGAGAAGGCGATCAGGGCGGCCATTGCCGCCACGCTGCTCGTCGGCGACAACCTCATGCAGGTCCACGTCACGGCCGGCGCCGGCCGGGCGGCCGCGGATCGGTTCTACGCGGCGCTCGGCAGCCGGACCCACCACTTCGTGTACGGAGACATCGCGCCGGAGTTCTTCGTCTTCAACAACCCGGAGAGCGCCTGCCGGACCTGCGGCGGCCTGGGGGTCGACAAGCTGACGCACCCCGACCTCCTCATTCCCGATCCCGCGCGCAGCATCCGCGGCGGCTGCTTCATCCGGGAGGCCTTCAGGTACAACCCCGACACCTGGGACGGCCGGATGATGTTCTCGCTCGCCGCCGCGCTCGGGTTCTCGCTCGATGTCCCCTGGCGGGAGATTCCCGACGACGTGCGGCAGGCCGTCCTCTACGGGATCGACCAGCGGAAGATCGTGCTGACCACGCCGCCGGAGGCGAAGGTGAAGCGCGACGATCAGGAGGGACGGGAGGTCGGGTTCGGCGGGATCGCCAGGCGGATCGAGCGCTACTACCGGCGTTACCGGCAGCGTGGCGAGGCCAGCTCGCGGATGGAGGCGTGGCTCGACAAGGTCATGGTCGAGCACACGTGCCCGGATTGCAGCGGTGCGCGCCTGCGCGCGACGCGTCTGATCTTCACGATTGGTGGCAGGAGCATTCACGACCTGGGTCAGCTGAACTTCGACGAGCTGCACGCGTTCCTCGGCGCGCTGAAGCCCGCCGGGCGTGGCGCCGATGCGGGCCGGCAGATCGTGAAGGAGATACGCGGCCGGCTCGAGCTGCTGATCGGCATCGGCCTCGACTACCTGAACCTGAATCGACGATCGAGCACGCTGTCGGGCGGCGAATCCCAGCGGATCCGCCTGTCCACCCAGATCGGGTCTGGGCTCATGGGCATGCTCTACGTCCTCGACGAGCCGAGCATCGGACTGCACCCGAAGGACAACGCGAAGATGATCGCGACGCTCGAGAGCCTTCGCGACATCGGCAACACCGTCATCGTCGTGGAGCACGACGAGGACACCATCCGGGCCGCCGATCACGTCGTCGAGATGGGTCCGGGCCCCGGGGTCCACGGCGGCCGCGTCGTCGCCCAGGGCACGCTGGAGGACGTGCTGGCGTGCCGGGATTCGCCGACCGGGCAGTTCCTCTCGGGGCGGCGATCCATCGCGACGCCGCGGACGCGCCGCGGCGGGAACGGCAGGACCCTCATCGTGAGGGGTGCGCGCGAAAACAACCTGAAGGGGATCGACGTGACGTTCCCCCTCGGCAAGCTCGTGGCGATTACCGGCGCGTCCGGGTCGGGGAAGAGCACGCTCGTCAACGAGATCCTCTTCAAGGCGCTCTGGAAGCGGCTCGTGGACACGCGCTCGCTGCCGGGCGATCACGACGGCGTGGACGGCCTCGAGCACGTGCACAAGGTCGTGAACATCGATCAGTCGCCCATCGGCCGGAACAGCCGTTCGAATCCGGCCACGTACGTCGGCTTCTACGACACGATCCGGGATCTCTTCGCGCGGGCGCCGTTGTCGCTCGAGCGCGAGTACCAGCCGGGGCGGTTCAGCTTCAACGTCAAGGGCGGCCGCTGCGAGGAGTGCCAGGGCGAGGGCGTCATCACCACGCAGCTCTACTTCATGCCGGACGTGGAGGTCACGTGCGGCGCGTGCAAGGGGGCCCGCTTCAATCCCGAGACGCTGGAGGTCACGCTGCGGGGAAAGACCATCAACGACGTGCTCAACATGTCGATCGAGGAAGGCGTGACGTTTTTCGCGGACGAGCCGTCGGTCAGCCGGAAGATCGTCGTGCTGGATGCCCTGGGGCTCGGCTATCTGACGCTCGGCCAGTCGGCCACGACGCTCTCGGGCGGCGAGGCCCAGCGCATCAAGATCGCCAGCGAGCTGAGCACGCTGCAGCGGTCGAAGCACACCATCTACATCCTCGACGAGCCGACCACGGGCCTGCACCTCGCCGACGTCGAGCGGCTGCTGGCCTCGCTCAACCAGCTGGTCGACGCAGGCCATACGGTCCTCCTCATCGAGCACCACATGGACGTGATCAAGACGGCCGACCACGTGATCGATCTCGGGCCCGAAGGTGGCCACGCGGGCGGGCGCGTGGTCGTGACGGGCGCGCCCGAGGACGTGGCGCGCTGCAGGGCCTCGTACACCGGCAGGTTTCTGAAGGAGCGACTGAATGACCGCGGGTCGCCGGTCGCCTCTCGTGGATCGCACGCGCGCCTGGCCGGGCGGCGCGTACGGCCTGCGCGCTGAAGCCCGGCGGATGCTATTCCGCCCGCAACGCCTCCACGGGATCCATCGAGGCAGCCCGCCGGGCCGGCGTCCACGACGAGAAGACCATGACGCCGACCACCACGGCGAGGGAAACGCCGAACGCGAACGGGTCGATCGGCTTCAGTCCCACCAGAAAGCTTCCCAGGAGCGTCGAGAGCAGGGCGGCGAGGCCGAGGCCGACGACCGTTCCTCCCGCCACGAGCCAGATCGCCTGACGCAGGACGAGGCGGACCACGGCGCGCTGCGACGCGCCGACCGCCAGCCTGATGGCGATTTCGCGCGCGCGTTGCGAGACGGAAAAAGCGGTGACCCCGTACAATCCAAGCGCCGAGAGGAACAGGCCGATGCAGGCCACGCTGCCCGCGATCCAGGCGGCGATGCGCTGCGGTAGCAGTCCCAGCGCGGTGGCGCGTTCGAGCGTATCGGTATGGATGACGGGCAGGTTGGGATCGTACGCGACGACGGCCTGGCGCAGCTCGCCCGTACGAACGGGGCCGGCCGCCCGGCGGACGTAGAAGGTCACCTCCGACAGGAACTGCTGGGCGAGCGGCACGTAGATGAAGCTCTGCGGGCCGTCGGCCACGGATCGATACTTGCCGTTGCGCGCCACGCCGACGACGTGCAGTTGGCGCTGCTCGCCGGCGCCCATGTGCTGCACCAGTGTCTGTCCGACGGCGCTCTTCCCGGGCCAGACGCGCTCCGCCATCGTCTGGTTCACGATGGCGACGAACGGCGCGCCGGCGCGGTCCTGCGCGCCGAATGCGCGACCTTCGACGATTGGCATCTGCAGGGCCGCGAAATAGCCGTCGGAAACGGCGTCCCAGTCCGCGGTCACGCGGTCCTGGCCATCCGGACCCACGTGGCCGGGTGCGCTCAGCCCGCCGAGACCCAGGCGCCCTCCCTGGAGCGGCACCATGCGGGACGCGCCGACCGCCACGATTCCCGGCAGGGCGCGAAAGCGCTCGGCGAGCTCGCCGACGACGCGGCTGCCCTCGGCGTCCGTGCGATATCCCCCGATCCTCGTGTCGATCTGTACGGTGTCGACCAGCGCGGCCGTGAATCCGACGTCGGTGATGGCCGCTTCGCGCAGCGACCGCAGGAAGAGGCCCGCGGTGACGAGCAGCAGGAGGGCGACGGCGACCTGCGTGGCCACGAGACCCTGACGGAGCCAGGCGCGCCGGCGGTCGGCGCTCGCGTTCGCGCCCCGCAGGGCCGGGGAGAGATCGAGCCTCGTGGACTGCAGGGCGGGCAGCAGCCCGAAGCCCGCGGCAGCCGCGCAGGACAGCAGGAATGCGAAACCCTGCACGCGCGGGTCCACACGGAGATCGAGCACGAGCGGAATGGGCAGGTTCGGCGCATACGTCGTGAGTGCGCCCACGAGCAGATAGGTCAGCGGCACGCTCACCGCACCAGCGATCAGCGCCAGCGCCAGCCCTTCGAGCAGCAGCTGGCGAACCAGGCGCGCCCGCGTCGCGCCGACCGCCAGCCTGGTCGCCAGTTCGCGGCGCCGGTCGAGGCCGCGGGCCAGCAGCATCCCCGCGATGTTGCTGCACGCGATCAGGAGCACGAGCCCGGTGAGCAGGCCGAGCATGCCGATGAAGCCGTTGACCGGCGCAGCCATCGGCGCGGGAATGCGGGTGGAGGCCGCGACGGCGACGCCCCAGCGCGATGCGCGATCGTCACCCCGCGACTGCAGGTAGTTGAGCATGATGGCCTGCAGCTCGTCCCGCGCCTGCTCCATCGTGGCGCCCGGTTTCAGCCGTCCCAGCGCCAGCATCCAGACGGCGTTGTGGTTGTCCCGGAGCGAGCCGTCGCCCGCGCGCACGTGCGCATCCATGGCCATCGGCACCCAGAAGTCGGCGCCGATGAACGTCGTGCCGGTGAAACCCTCTTCCGCCACGCCGACGATCGAATACGGCCGCGCGTTGAGCCGGATTGTCTGTCCCAGGATGTCGGTCCGCCGCCCGAACCGGCGCGTCCAGAACTCGTGGCTCAGCACGACGACCGGGTGCGTATCGGGCGTGTGATCTTCCTCGGGGAGGAAGAATCGCCCGAGCGCAGGACGCGTGCCGACCACGTCGAAATAGTTGCCCGACACGAGCCCGGCGAAAATGCGCTCGGACGACTGCGCGTCGCCGAGGCTCATGATCTGCGGCCCGAGTTGATGGGCCGCCATCGCCTCGAGATGGGTAGTCCCCTGGCGCATCTCCTCGAAAAGCGGGTACCCGAAGTTGTCGAGACCCTGCCCGCGTGTGCTCCGGCCGATATCGATGAGGGTGGCGGGATCGGCCACGCCTGGTCTTGGTCGAAGCAGGAGGGCGTCGGCCAGGCTGAAGATCGCGGCGGTGCCGGCGACGCCCGCAGCCAGCGACAGAACCGCGGTCACGGTGAACAGAGGGCTCTTGACGAGGAGCCGCAGGCCATGGCGGAAGTCCGGTGCCGTGCTCATGGTTGCCTTAGACCGGCTCCGCGGCCGAATTGTTTCAGGCTTCGCGGGGGGTGACGGGATGTCCGGCCTGGTGCCGCCACTCGAGCCCTGGTTGCAGGCGTGCCGGGGTTGGAACTGGCCTATGCTGAGAAGGCGCAGCGACGGCCGCGACGGCTGACGTGTCCACGACGAGCGGTTTGCGAAGGAGGCGCCGATGAGCATCTCGAGACGGGAGTTCTTCCGGAAAACGGCCGCCGGTGCTGCAGGCGGTGCAGTGCTGGCGGTGGGAGGCCACCCCCTCGTCGCCAACCCGCTCGGGATGCCCATCGGCTGCCAGACGTGGCCCGTGCGCGCGATGATCGAAAAGAACGTTCCCGGGACGCTGCGGCTGCTCGCCGACGCCGGATTCCAGCGGATCGAGCTCTGCTCGCCGGCCGGCTACGCCGAGTCGGGGTTTGCCGCCTTCGGGAAGTACCGCGGACCGGAGCTGCGGCGGCTCCTCGGTGACCTGGGCCTGGCGTGTGAGAGCGCCCACTTCACCATGACGGAGCTGCGCGACGACGTCGCCGGCCGGGTGGCGTGGGCGAAAGAGGTCGGTCTCACGCAGATGATCGTGCCGACGCTCGGCGGGCCGAGGAATCCGACGATGGACGACGTGAAGCGTGCCGCGGAGGAGTACAACCAGCTGGCGGCGCATGCCGCGAAAGCCGGCATTCAGCAGGGGCTCCACAACGAAGGCTTCGAAGTCTCCACGGTGGACGGCCGGCGGACGTACGACGTCCTCCTGGAGCTGCTCGATCCGGAGCTGGTGAAGTTCCAGTTCCAGCTCTCCACGATCCGACACGGGTTCGACGCCGCCGAGTACTTCACGAAGTACCCTGGGCGCTTCGTCTCGATGCACCTGCAGGACTGGTCGCCAGAGAAGCAGCAGACGGTTGCGGTCGGGCAGGGAACGATCGACTGGAAGAAGATCTTCACCGCCGCGAAGGCGGCCGGGGTGAAGAACTACTTCGTCGAGCTCGGCCTCGATCAGATGAAGGCCAGCGTTGCGTTCCTGCGCAATCTCCAGGTCTGAGCGCGTGTGCATGAATCGGCCGCTGCGGGCCGCTTGCGACTCGCGACGCCAATCTGGCAGCCTTGAAAGGAGGGGATCGAGAGCTCGAGCGGCGTCCGCGGCGTGGACGGCTGAATGAGGGAGGTCTGCCATGAAGTTCGCGTTCCTGACGGTCACCTATTCGGGGCAGTTCTACGACGGACCGGCGCTGACGGTGGTCGAGCAGATCCGTCGGGCCACGGAGCTGGGATTCGACGGCATCTCGATAGAGGCCAAGAGGCCGGTGGCCTCGCCGCTCGATCTCACGAAGCGCGATCGGCAGGCGATCCGGGCCGCCGCCCAGGCCGAGGGCATCGCCATCTGTGCGATCGAAAGCATGTCGAACTTCGCCAGCGCGATCATGGAGGAGCGGGAGAACAATCTCGCCATGATGCGCCAGGTGATCGAGCTGGCCTGCGACCTCGAGGTCGGCCTCGTCAAAGTGTTCGCCGCCTGGCCCGGGGTGATCAACGACGAGGACGATACGGCGTTCTACGGGCCGTACCAGCGCGAGAGCTACTTCAAGCAGCTGTATCCCGCGGATCTGCGACGCTGGGATCGCGCGGTGGCGGGGTTGCGCGAGACGGCCGACTGGGCCGCCGAGCGGGGGATCACGCTCGCGCTGCAGAACCACGCGCCCGTGCTCAGGACCGGCTACGAGGACGCGCTGGCGATGATGCAGCAGGTCGAGCGGCCCAACGTCGGGTTGTGCCTCGACGTGCCGCTGTTCAAGGAGCGGCAGAGCGACGCCTACGTGACGGAGGCGGTGCGAGCCTGCGGCGAGCACATCCGGCTGACCCACTACGGCGCCTGGAACTTCGCCGAAGCGCCGGCGGGAGGCGCCGTCCAGCGGGCCGCGCCGTCGGTCGGCGGGGAGATCAACTACCGCCGCTTCCTCGCGGAGCTGCAGCAGGCGGGGTACGAGGGATACCTCGTCGCGGAGTACTGCCTGCCGTGCGTCAGGAACTACCGGATCGCGGGTATCGACGAGATCGACCGTGCGAACCGGTTGGCACTGGCGTACATGAGGAGCCTGATGCCCGCGACGCAGACAGTCTGAGCCACGCGCGGGGACGCGTCGAAGCCGGCGGAGAACGTGGGGTGAGGTCTTGCATTGACGTACGGCCGCTGGATCGACCGGCCGTACGTCA
>DASPFV010000239.1:0-26560 GCA_035620975.1 Vicinamibacterales bacterium | reverse complement strand
CCGTCTCCCGCCCCTGGACAGGTGCTGATCAAGATCGGTGGCGCGGGCGTCTGCCACTCGGATCTGCATGTCATGGAGGAAGAGCTTGGATTCATTCTCCTTTCACGCTTGGCCATGAGAACGCAGGCTGGATCGCCGCCCTCGGCCAAGGTGTGCCCGGATTCAAGGAAGGGGACGCCGTAGCCGTCTATGGCCCCTGGGGCTGCGGGCGCTGCCATGCCTGCCAGCTCTCGATGGAGAACTACTGTGAGAACTGGGCTCAGATCGACGGCTTCGGGGGTGGACTGGGTCTCGACGGAGGGATGGCGGAATACATGCTCACACCGTCCGCACGATTGTTGGTTCCACTCGGTGACCTGAGTCCAGCGAAAGCCGCTCCGCTGAGCGATGCCGCGCTGACGCCGTACCATGCGATCAAGCGGGCGCTGCCCCAACTCAATGCGGACAGCACCGTTGTCGTTCTGGGTGTCGGCGGGCTGGGACACATGGCGATTCAACTGCTTCGCGTGCTCGCTCCCGTTCGCATCGTCGCCGCTGATGTTGATGACAAGAAGCTCCAGCAGGCCAAAACACTCGGCGCGGATGAAATTGTGAACAATCGCAACGCCGCGGAAGCCGCCGAGAAGATCGTGCAGATCACCGGTCCTCGCGGGGCCGGCCTTGTTCTCGATTGTGTTGGCGTGCAACCGACGCTGGACCTGGGCGCAAAGCTTCTCGGTCGAAACAGCGTGTGGACCATCGTCGGATTGGGCGGCGGCCACCATGACTTCCGGCATGGCAGCACGCCGTACGGCACGTCGATGAGCATTCCGTACTGGGGCTCTCGCGTCGAATTGATGGAAGTCATAGCGATGGCGCGCGCCGGAAGAATCCACGCAGAGACCACCGAATTTCCCCTGACGGAAGCCGTCGACGTCTATGCAAAGCTGAAAGCAGGACAGATCACCGGTCGCGCCGTGCTGATACCAGGGTAGCTCTCTGGCTGGCGGCCGAGGACGAGTTCCACAACGCCGAACTGGTGTTTCGCGTTCAGGATGCCGTGCTGGTTGTCAGCGGTCGGAGTAGTCACACATGTCAAAACGCTCAGAAACCGTAGCTGCCGAGGAGTGCCTCGCGCTCGGCGCTCGTGACCGTCAACTCGATGCCTATCCGAATCGTGACGTCCACCTTGGTGCACTGACGATTGCACGCGCGCTGCCGATCAAGGAACGACGCCTCGTGGGCCCGTGGTGCTTCCTGGACCGCTTTGGCCCGTTGAGCTTCAGCGAGGGCAAGCCGATGGATGTGGCGCCGCACCCGCACATCGGTCTCCAGACCGTTACGTGGCTCCACGAGGGCGAGATCGTCCACGACGACAGCCTCGGTTACGAGTCGGTGCTGCGTCCAGGAGGCGTGAACGTGATGACGTCCGGCGGCGGGATCGCGCATGCTGAGCAGACGCCGCGCGATCACACGGGGAGACTTAACGGCGTGCAACTGTGGACCGCCCTTCCGGATCAGCATCGCCACATGGCGCCAGACTTCTTGCACGTGGAAGATGTGCCTGCCGTTGAGCGCCCGTCCGGCATCGTCCGGATCTTCGCGGGAGAGCTGGACGGCGCGGCGTCGCCCGCGCGGTACTATTCACCTCTCCTCGGTGCTGACGTGCGCGTCCATCCCGGACACGAACTGATGCTGCCACTGACCCCGGCGTATGAGCACGCGATTCTCGTCATGACTGGTGATTGCGCACTGGACGGCCAGACGCTCGAACAGCGGACGCTGTACTACCTTGGGACCACGCGGGCGGACGCCTGCTTCTCGAGCAGGGAGGGTGGACGAGTCCTGCTGATCGGCGGCCCGCCGTTCCCTGAAAAGATCCTCATGTGGTGGAACTTCGTTGCGCGCACTCCTGAGGAAATTGCGCATGCCCGTGCGGACTGGGAAGATCGGCGCCGGTTTGGCGAGGTGATCGCGTACGACGGACCTCGACTGACGGCTCCAATGTTGACGCGATTCGCTGGTCCAAATCCTGCCAGCTAGCCGTCAACCGGCCGGCGAAGTCGCCAACGCGCCGATACCAGAGTTCCGGCGTCCAGCGACATCTCAGGCGTCGCCGAACTGTTTGATCTTGCGATACAGCGTCGCCTCGCCAATCCCGAGTCTCCGGGCGGCCTGGCTGCGATTGCCGCCGACGGCACGAAGCACCGACTTGATGTACTCGCGTTCGACGTCCGCGAGCGGGCGGACATCGGTCGCCGCAATGGCATCGGGAACTGCGAGGCCGACTTCAGGAGGAAGATCCTCGATATCGATGCGGGCACGGGCGGTGAGCACCACGGCGCGCTCGATGGCGTTTTCAAGCTCCCGCACGTTGCCGGGCCATCCGTAGCGCAGGAGTTGATGCGCGGCGGCTGGCGTGAACCCGCTGACCTTGCGGCCCGTTCGTGCTGCGGCGTCGGTCACGAATGCTCTGGCCAGAGCCAGGACGTCCTCGCGCCGTTCGCGCAACGGCGGGATCTCGATCTCGACCACGCGCAGGCGGTAATAGAGATCCTCGCGAAACCTCGCCGCCCGTATCTCTTTCACGAGGTCGCGATTCGTGGCCGCGATGACACGCGCGCTCACGGGACGGTTCCGATTCTCACCGACGCGCCTGATCTGCCGCTCCTGCAAGGCCCGCAGTAGCTTCACCTGCATCGGCGGCGGCACTTCGCCGATTTCGTCGAGCAGCAGCGTGCCGCTGTTGGCCGCCTCGAAGAGGCCGACGCGATCCTGGGTTGCGCCGGTGAACGATCCACGGACGTGCCCGAACAACTCTGACTCGAGCAGATTCTCCGGAACGGCGCCACAGTTGATGGCGACGAACGGCCCGCCGGCCCGCGCCGATTCTTCGTGAATGAACCGGGCGATTCGTTCCTTGCCCACTCCGCTTTCGCCAGTGAGCAGGACTGTCGAGTCCACCTGCGCGACACGCCGAGCGACATCCATCACCCGGTGCATCGCCGGGCTCTCGAGGATCAACCCGGACACCTGTTGCCGCTCGCTCGCGCGGGTGTCCTGACGTCGAGCCCGCAGTCGCCGCTCCACGCGTCTGAGCTCGCTCGCGACCTGCGAGAGGGCCGCATCGAGACAGGCCTTCTGGTAATAGGCGAGATGCGGCGTGATGGCATCGCCCCATTCCTTCAGCGGGCGTCCGACGACCCTGCAGCACGCATCGCCTTTGCCGCGACAGCGTTCCTCGATGCAGTACACCTCCTGGTCATGGGCCCGCGAGAGATACCCGCTGGCAAACCCCGTGAGCGTCCAGCACACCGGCTCGTCGGACGGTCCGACATGAAGCAGATGCTGCTCCGCTTCGTAGGAGTCATGCCAGATCGAGTCGCCAAGCGGCTTCGGTCCAGCGTCTGTCGCCCGCGGTCCTGGCGATTCGACGCGCACGAGGCCCTGCAAGGTGTGCAGACGTCCTCCCGCATGTCGCCAGTCATCGTCGCTGTCCCACGGCAAAGCTGATCGCAGGTTCTCGGCAGTGCGCCAGCCGTGTGCGTATCCGAACCGCGTCAGGACGGCGCGGGCACCGCCAAGTCCAAGCGTGTCGATCAACTCCCGCCGCAACAGTCCGAGCGCGACGGCGTCGAGCAGCAGGACACGTTCGCCCGCGAACCGCAGGATGCCGCCCTCGTGGTCGAACTGCAGCAGTTCCTTCAGATCCAAGTCCCGGGCTCGCATCAAGCCGCTCCTCTCAAAGTGAGAGCCGATCCTATCGCAATGAGAGCTTCCGCGCGCAGTCCATTTTGCTAAGTCACTGCAAACACAAGGTGATCGTATTGGCAGGGTCGTTGCCATCTGTAAGGGCGTGCGCCACAGAGACGGCGCCTGATTGGAGAAGCCCATGAGCACCGAACGTTGGCAGATCGACAGCAGCCATTCCGGCATTCAGTTCACCGTGCGTCACCTCGTGATCGCGAAAGTCCGCGGCCAGTTCAGCCGCTGGACCGGATCGCTGGAGACGCCAGGCCGCGATTTCTCTCACGGGTCCCTCGACGTCGTGATCGATGCGTCGAGCATCGATACGGGCGTGGCGGACCGCGACGCGCACCTGCGCTCCGCCGATTTCTTCGACGTTGAGCGCTATCCGGAGATCACTTTCAAGTCCACGGACGTTACGCAAGCCGCGGCGGATCGTCTGCGCGTCACCGGCGCGCTGACCATCAAGGGGGTCACCCGCGACGTCGTCCTCGACGTCGAGGTGCTCGGTCAGGCGAAGGATCCCTGGGGCAACGAGCGCGCGGCGTTCAGCGCCACGACCGCAATCGACCGCCGTGAGTTCGGCCTCACCTGGAACCAGGTGCTGGAGACGGGCGGCGTGATGGTCGGCGAGCGCATCGACATCGCCATCGAGATCGAAGCTGTTCGTCAGGTGGCCACCCAGGTGGCGTAACGCATCACGTCAGTCGGGGACACAGGGATCATGAAGACACGAGAGGTTGTCGTGAACACAGAAACCAAACCACGACCGCACGGAGTGGCGCCGCCGCACTTCCGATTGCCCGACGGCACCGCGTTAGGCCCCGTGCATCTGCTGGTCAGCAATCTCGAGCGATCGCTCGAGTATTACCAGCACGTCCTCGGGTTCCGTGCCGAGCAGCGCGGGGATGACCGTGCCGTGCTCACCGCAGACGGGGACACCCGGCCTCTCGTGATGCTGCACACACGACCGGGAGTCACGCGAGCGCGACGCGGCGCATTCGGCCTGTATCACTTCGCGATCCTGTTGCCAGACCGGCCTGCCCTCGGCCGCTTTGCTGCGCACTTGGCGGCGCAGAATATCCGTGTCGGCATGGCCGACCATCTCGTGAGCGAGGCCCTCTATCTGTCGGACCCTGACGAGTTGGGCATCGAGGTGTACGCCGATCGACCGCCTGAAACGTGGCAGTATCGAGACGGCGAGCTCGCCATGACGACCGACCCCCTGGACATCAACGACGTGATCGCCTCGAGTCATGGCGCAACCTGGAATGGCTTGCCGAAAGACACCACGATCGGCCACGTGCACCTGCACGTGGGTGATCTGCGCCTGGCGGAGGCCTTCTACCATCGCGCCCTCGGTTTCGACAAGACCGTGTGGAGCTATCCCGGCGCGTTGTTCCTGTCGGCCGGAGGCTATCACCACCACCTCGGCACGAACGTGTGGTCGCCGGGACCAGCGCCCTCGGAGAGTCACGCGCGGCTCCTCGAATGGGAGATTGCCGTTCCGTCGCCAGAGGACGTGATGCGCGGGGCGCGCAGTGTGCGCGATGCCGGCTATGCGGTCGACGACGCCGAGGACGGTGTCCGCCTGACAGATCCCTGGGGCACAGCGGTGCGCCTTCACACAGCTAATCAACCCGACAGAGAGAGGAGCGTCTCATGACGATTAAGGACGCGGCGGAACTCCACACGACCTGGGCCGCGCGATTCAACGCGAAGGACCTCGACGGGATGGTGGCACTCGCAGAACCAGGTTCGGTGTTCGTACCGCAGCCTGGCGTCGTGGTCGAGGGTGAGGCGGTACGGGCCGCCGAGCAGCAGTTCCTGAGCCTGGGTTTGCCGATTGACCTGAAAGTGCGCCGCGTCATCGTGAGTGGCGACATTGCGTTGCTGATCTCCGACTGGAGCCTGAAAGGCAAGGCGGCGGATGGATCCGATGTCAATCTGTCAGGGACGACGGCGGATGTGGCACGCCGTGGCCCCGACGGGTGGAAGTACGTCATCGACAACCCCTTCGGCACTGTGTAAGTGGCACGTAACGATAGAACAACGGGGTGACGCGATGATGCTGGATTGGGACGGATATCGACAAGAGCTGCTTGGACGGATCGGTGAGCTGGGTAGGCTGACGCCCCAGACGGTCCGTGGATATCGTGAGCTCAGTGATGCCGGCAACAAGACCGCGCATCTCGATGCAAAGACCCGGGAGCTCATCGCGATCGCTGTGGGGGTCACTCGCCAGTGTGACGGGTGCATCACGACCCATGTGCACGCGGCGAGGCAGCACGGGGCGACGAAGGAGGAGGTCGCCGAGGCACTGGGCGTCGCGATCGCGGTCAATGCAGGCGCGGCGCTTGTCTTTTCCGCGCGCGTGATGGATGCGCTGACGGACCCGCCAACGGAGTCAAACCCCCAGCACACGCGAAGCGAGGCATAAAGGCAGAGGGAGGGCGTCGGCGAGCGTGGTGTGCTGATCTTCCACCCTTGAGGGTGTCTACGTCGCGACTACAGAGCCTGACGCCGGGGCGAACCAGTTTGAGCGCGACAAACGCCGATTCTCGTGCGCTTGTCCTTTTCGTCACCTTGTGTCGCGCGGCGGGCATGATTGCGGAGATGAGAATGCGGCTCGGATAAAAGCGGCGGACGCCTTCAGGCGCGGGGTCGTGTGTCGACATGATGTGCACGGGTGAGCCGTGGTAAGCGGCGTCGCTTGGAGAGAGGGTCACGAGATGAGAACGAAGATTGGGATCATCGGAGACGGCAACGTCGGCAGTGCGCTGCGCAGGGGGCTCGAGCGGGCAGGGTACGACGTTCGTGCGGTCGGCAAAGGCCAAGTAACAGAGACTGGCCGCTGGGCCGAGGTCATCATGCTCGCCGTGCCGTACAGCGCGATCAATGACGTAGTTGCCGAGCTCGGCGACGGGATCAGCGGAAAGACTCTGGTGGACGTCACCAATGCGCTGACCGAAGACATGCAACTGGCGAGCGGGTGCACCACCAGCGGTGCCGAGGCGCTTCAGCAGAAGGCGCCGACGGCGAAGGTTGTAAAGGCGTTCAATACGCAGTTCGCTCAGCGAATGGACAACGGTGGCGTCGAAGCCGAACCGGTCACCGTGTTCGTGGCCGGGGACGATAACGCCGCCAAACAGCAGGTCCAGCAGATGGCCCGCGATATCGGCTTTGACGCCGTTGACGCCGGACCGTTGCAGAACGCTCGCTTACTCGAACCGCTCGGGTATTTCAACATCCAGTTGGGCTACGTGCTTGGCCTCGGAACAGACATCGGATTGAAACTGGTGCGCCGGTAGCATCCCGTCACCAAGATCAGCGCCGGCCGGCCACTGGTGATGCGGCCGCGAGATGTCGGTCCTCTACGAGATCGGACGACCACGAGTTTGCACGCGACTACGAAGAAGAACTAGGAGTACACACATGGCCAACGACCCGAACGACGCGACCGCGAAGAAGAACATGGAACTGATGCAGACGCTGGACGACGCCTGGAACGCGCAGGACCTCGAGGTTTTCCGCGCGCGGCATAAGCCCGACGTGATCGTCCGCTGGCCCGGCAAGACGGAGCCGACGGTCGGCATCGAGGACCACGCTCAGGAGTCGATGGACTTCTGGAAGACGTTCCCCGATCAGAAACTCGACAATCGTCCCTACCGGGTCTTCTTTGCCTCGGGCAACTGGACCTGCTCGGTCGCACGCTTCACGGGCACCATGAAGGGAGCAATGAAGACGGCGGAGGGACGCGAGATTCCGCCGACCGGAAAATCCTTTGAAATCGATTTCTACACGGTCGCACTCTGGGACAACGGCCAGATCGTGGAAGAGAACCTGATGTACGACTTGGTCACGTTCATGAAGCAAATCGGCCTCGGCGAGTAGTGCGGCTACTCGCGCGTCGCCGCAAGTAGCCTTGAAACTCGTCTGACGAAATGACGAATATGCGGGGTCGACTCCCGACCTCGCATTCACCGAAGGAATCGCCGTGACCAACATTCCGCAGGACTACGACTTCGTGATCGTCGGCGGCGGCTCGGCAGGCGCGATCGTCGCTGCACGACTCGCCGAAGACCCCTCCAACAGGGTTCTTGTCCTCGAAGCGGGACCGGAGAACACCAGCTATTGGTCCCGTGTGCCGCTCGGCTTCGCAAAGATCCTGTTCAACCCAAAATTCATGTGGCTCGACTGGAAGACGCAGCCCGACGAGTCTCTCGGCGGCACCGTGTACGGCCTGCCGCATGGCAAGCTCCTGGGCGGGTCCAGCGCGATCAACGGATTGGTGCACGTCCGCGGCAATCCAGGCGACTACGACGATTGGGAGAAAGCGGGAGCGACTGGCTGGACGTACGCGTCGCTTCTGCCGTACTTCAAGAAGTCCGAGCACGACTCGCGCGGCGAAACCGAGTTCCACGGCGGCAACGGCCCCTTTAAGGTCGAGCCCGCCCGGTGGAAGAACCCTCTCGCGGATGCCTTCATCGACGCGGCCTGCCGCGTGCTCGGCGTGCCGCGAAACGACGATTTCAACCGCAACAAGATCGAAGGCGCCGGATACTGGGACCTGGCGACCTCAAACGGCCGCCGCACTTCGACTGACGTCGTGTACCTGAAGCCGGCGCGCATGAAGTCGAATCTCGCCGTCACCACCGAGGCGACCGTCACGCGCATCGACTTCGACAGCCGGCGAGCGACGGGAGTGCGCTATCGCAAGGACGGCCAAGAGTACCGGATTTCTGCCCGCCGCGACGTCGTCCTCGCCGCCGGCGCGCTGCACACGCCACAACTCCTGCAGGTCAGCGGCGTCGGGCCGGGCGCTCTGTTGCAGCGCTTTGGCATCAGCGTCGTGCACGACTTGCCCGGGGTCGGCGAGAACCTTATGGACCATGTGCAGTACGGCGCGAAGTTCAAGACCACCAGCCCGCACACCTTCAACAAGAAAGTCGGCTCGTGGTTCACGCAGGGGATCGAGGGGGTCAGGTACTACCTGCTGCCGCGCAATGGTCCGCTCAACATCGGCGCTTCCCTGGCCGGGGCGTTCTTCCGCACCGACGCCGCTCAGTCCGAGCCGAACATCCAATTGCATTTCCTGCCGTTTATGCCGGGCGACAAGGGCTGGGACCTGGCGAAGTTCTCCGGATTCCGGCTGGGGATGTACCAGGGGCGGCCGCACTCGCGCGGTTACGCGCGGATCACGTCATCTAGCGTTGACGATCAGCCCGACTTGGTCTTCAACCACCTCTCTCACGAGGAGGATGTCGCGGTGGCCATGGCCGGCATGCGGGCGGCGATGAAAATCGCAGCAGCCATGCCCGCCGACCTCGAAATCGAGCAGATCGCGCCGACGACGAACCCCACGAACGAGGAGCTTCTGCACTACATCAAGGAGATACTGCGTTCCACTTCGCGGGCACGGCCCGCATGGGCACGGACGACATGGCGGTCGTCGACCCGACGACGATGCGGGTGCGCGGGATGGAAGGCCTGCGCGTGGTCGACGCCTCGGTACTGCCGGGGGAGGTCACGGCGAACATCCATCCGGCTGTGATTGCCGTCGCCGAGCGGGCCGCTGACCTGATAAAGGACGCTCGCTGAACAGGGTTGGCTCCGGACGTCGGCGCCTAAGACCGCGCCCTGCCTTAGACACGTGAAGTGCGCGATTCATGCCCGAAGGCCACGCCCCTCAGAGGATGCAGATGAACAACAGCGACGACTTCAGTGCCACAGTCAGTTCAAGAGTGAACATCGAGTACCCGGACTTCGGGAAGCCATCCGAACGCGTGTCGACACGCTCCTTGCTGAACGTAATGTTGAGCCGCCAGGCGCAATCATGGCCGCTGGCGACCTGCCGAACAAGCCACCGGCGGAAGAGTCGGAACGTGTGCGACGCGGCTTGGCGGTCTCCGATCGATGGTGATTCGAAAGCGGCGCTTGCGTAGTTGAATTCAGATGCGCTGTCAGCGATGGTCGACACGCTGCGCCGGAAGCGGTGAGAATTCCGATCCCCCGCGCGAGGGATTCGAACTTCAGGTGCGCTGAGCCTCGAAGGGCTTCAGTCCGCGAGATTCAGTTCGAGAATCGTCCAGCGCGGCCGACGCATCCGTAAATCGAGGCTCTTCAAGCACTTAGACGACACATCCGCCGAAGCCACGCGCAACGTGTTGATTTTATTGCTCTTACAGGCGTGGCTCGCCGCACTGGAGGCTGATTGGGAGACGTCTGTGCCTGAGACGTCACGCTCCTGCTCATCGCTATTCCTGTTGATTGTCGGCTCGGGTCGTGGTCGATTGACGCTCGACTTGCACCTACGTGGCCGGTCCGCCCTGCGGTTCCTTCCTGATGATGAAGAAGTCGGATCTCGACCCCGGGACGATATTCAAAGCGGGCGTTACGATCGCATTGGATGAGGCTCGTCCCCCGGCGCCCCGCCGGCCGTTCGCACGCGCTGAAGCCCGTCTCGCGTGCCGGCCAGTACGACACGGTCATGTTTCGAGAGCGCCTGATGCGGATCGGGCGCGTCGAGCCCCTCACGCTCCTTCCCGATGGCGAGCACCGTGACACCATATCGCGCACGGAGGTCAAGGGCTGCGAGAGTGCGTCCGGTCCATCCCGGTAGGGAGCCCACCTGAACGTCTTCGACGGCGAAGTCCTCGTGATCCTCCTGCTGGTCCGGATAGTCGATGCGCGCGAGATACTCGATGGCCCGATCAAGCGCCGACGGCTCGCCAGACAGAATGACACGGTCGCCTGGGAACAACTGGAACGTCGGTCCAGGACTGAGGAAGCTGCGCCCGCCACGGCTGACGGCTAACACCGTCGCGCCGAACTCTTCGCGGAGCGGAACATCGGCAATGCGGTGCCCTGCCCACTTTGATATCGATCCCAACCGAATTTCGCGGACGCCAGGCGCCGCGCTGGCAATAGCGCTCAACCGGTCCGCTCCAGCCGTCACGGCGTCCGCGGCCTGCTCGGCGGCATCCGCGTACGGCCGGAGCAGGACATCGGCGCCCTCGAGGCGCAGCAGATCCGCCTCGTCGGCCGTGCGGGAGGCGACCGCGACTTTGCCGCTGAATCCGCGTTCACGAAGATGATGCAGCAATACCCGGCTCGTTTCGATGTCCGGTGCCGTGCTAATCACCCAGCTCACACCGTCAAGCGGCAGGTGACTAAAGAGCTCCGGGTCGCTCGCGTCGCCGTAGACGACAGGTATACCCTCTGCCCGCCAGCGGGCGAGCGCCTCCGGATCGAAGTCGACGCCGGTGACCCGTCGGTTGCGCAGCAATAGATGTCGTACGATGCCGCCGCCATATCGGCCGAGGCCGAGGACGACGACGTCAGCCTTGGGCAGCGAAGCCGTCTGCGTCGCCGCCTCCCGGTACGGCGCGCGTCGCTCGAACATGCCGAGCCACGGCGCCAGCCATTCGTACAGGCGGGCGGAGTGAATGATCATGTATGTCGAGAGACCGATCGTAACCAAGCCCACAGTCGTGATGAGGCCCATGGTTTCCGGTCCCACATGACCAACACTGACGCCGAGGGCACCCAGGATGAGCGAGAACTCGCTGATCTGGGCAACGGTGAGTCCCGCGAGAAAACTGGTGCGCTTGCGATATCCCATCAATCCCATGATCGCGAGCACGATCAGGGGATTTCCGATCAGGACAAATGCCGAGAAGATCATGGCCTCGCCGAACGTCGCCCCCAGGAGCGACAAATCAAGACGTGCGCCCAGATCGATGAAGAAGAACAGCAGCAGGAAATCGCGCACCGTGATCAGCCGGCTGCCGATCGCCTCACGATAGGGTGTGGACGCGAGAGAGGCGCCGGCGACGAATGCGCCCACCTCCTTGCTCAAGCCCAGTGCCTCGCCGGCGGCGGCAAGCACGACTGCCCAGGCCATGCCCGACAGCACCAGCAACTCCGGCAAGCGAGCCAAGAGGGTCGTAGCCGCGGGAAGGACACGCACGGCGAGCACCGCGATCACCGCCAGGAACCCGATCCCCTTGACCAGAATCAGGGCGACGTGCACAGCCAGGCTCTGATCCCCTGACCCGGCGGTCCCAATCGCGGTGATCCCAATCATGGCAAGAATGACCGCGATGTCCTGGACGATAAGAAAGCCCACGGCGATGCGTCCGTGGAGCGCATCGATCTCTCGCTTATCCGACAGCAGCTTGACGATGATGATCGTGCTCGAGAAGGTCAGGGCGACAGCCACATAGGTGGCGGTGAGCGGAGTCATTCCCAGGGCCACGGCGATCCCAAACCCGATCACCGACGTGAAGACAATCTGCCCGATGCCTGTGGCCAGCGACACGGGACCCAGCGTTCGGATCGTCTGAAAATCGAGCTTGAGGCCGACGACGAACAACAGCACCGAAATGCCGATGCTCGCCAAGAGCTCGATTTCCTCGTGCTGTGTCACGAGGCCCATTCCCGCTGGTCCGACGAGAATGCCCACAGCGATGAACGACACGATCAGGGGCTGCCGGAGCCATGTGCCCAGCGCACCGACCAGCGCGGCGGCCAAGAGTATCAGCGCAATTTCGGCGAAGGCGTTGTCTACGGGGAACATACGTTCGGATCCGCCCTTGTATACTGTGCCTGGTGCGTCGCCACTCGCTGATCCACCTCGCACTCGTTCTTGCCATCGCCCTGACCAATTGTCTGGCGGTCTGCGGCATGGACGAGGTGCGCAGAACGTCATTCGGCGGCGGCAGCGCCAGTATCGCGGTGGGTGTGGTGTCGTCCCCGCAAGTGCTCGTGCCGCGCCTTAAGAGCGGCGGCGAGCAGTGGGGCTTCAGCAATTCATCGGTTGACCGGGCACCCGCGCTGGCTCTCCCGATTCTCAGGCTATCATCAGCCGCAGAATTCGCACCCCGTTCCTTCCTTCGATCTTTCTGCCGCGCTCCTGCCGGCTGCCGCCCTCCACCTCAGGTCTGAGACCTGCCTTCCTAGCTATAGCTAGCGCCCGCAAGGACGTGCGGTCCTCGTGTGCGTTGCTTCAGAGACTCATGGGGATTTGGGGGAGCATGTGGAGACCAGTGAACTGATCAAGTTTGGCATTCTTGCGCTCATCGTCGTCGTCGTCGCACTCGTAGCGCGCCGCGGGCAGGCACATTCAACCCCCGCCCCGCCGAAAAAGGCCGACCACATCACAGAGGAGACTGATGCTGACAACGGCCACGACCGACGTTCAGCGGCAGCAGGCGAGGACACGCGCACGGCTGGATCGCGTGCAACGACACGTCGTGAGCGACGACGACGCCGTCGAGTGAACATCGCGCATCTGTTCAGGACTGCAGAACGAACGGTGCAGTTCGGGAGGCCGCCGTGTTTAGCACAGTCGCGGCGGCCAAAATTCCCTGCCATCTCGGTGCTGGTGCTCTCCACAGATTTGCTATGGACGACGCGGGCGGCGCGCTATCGTAAGGTTCTGGGACCTCGCAGTCGCCGCCGCGATGAAGGCGGCGCAGCGAATGTGGCTCGAAGCCTGGTGCCGTGACCGATGAACACATTCACAAGCATCCTCGTGGACATCGACGCCACCGCCACGGCGCAGCCAGCACTCGAGCGCGCGGCAGAGGTCGCGCGCAAGTGTGGTGCGCCACTTCGAGTCGTCGACGTCATGTCGGCGCCCGCGGAAGCACGCCGCGCTCTGCGCGAGGACCTTGAGGACGAACTGATGGCCCGTCGTCGGGAGAAACTGGCGCGCCTTGCGTATGGATTGCGAGAGGTCGTGGCAGAGACCGACATTCTCGCCGGGACGCCGGCCGACGCTTTGATCGAGGACGTCGAGCGCTTCGGCCACGACTTGCTGGTACGCTCCCATGCCCGTGACATCGCCGCCAGGGGACCCAAGCCGTTTGGTCCCGTTGACGTTCAGCTGTTTCGACGATGCCCCTGCCCCGTCTGGGCTGTCGGTCCCGGATCACCACCCGCACATCCTCGGATCGTTGGCGCGGTCGACGTGAGCACCGACGATCCCATCAAACAGGCGTTAAACCGCAGGATTATCGAATTGGCGCTCCTTCTGACGCGATTGCAGGAGGGCTCATTGATTCTGCTGCACGCCTGGGAGCCATTTGCCGAGCGGCGCGTGGCCGGCCATGCGTCGGACCATGAGTACTCCGCGTATCTGGACAGCACCCGACTTCGCGTCAAACAGGACCTCGCGGCGCTTGCGCAGTCCTTCGGAAACCGGCTCGCCGGGACGCAGCTCGAGCTGCGCAGGGGACGTGTCGATTCTGTGCTCCCCGAATTCGTTGTGGCGGAGGGTGTCGATCTCGTGGTGATGGGAACAAAGGGACGCACAGGCATCGCGCGACACTTGCGGGGGAACACCGTGGAGCGACTTCTTGATCGGCTTCCGTGCTCTTTGGTCGCCGTCAAACCAGCACCAGCGGCGGCATCTATGCGCGCTGACGCGTCAGCGTAGGAGGACGTGAGACCCGACTCAGGCGAGTTGTCATGGTCGCGTTCCAGGCTTGCTTATGGAGCCTGGCGGCGTCACCAGAGGTAGCAGCGCAGTTCCCAAAAGCAGCAACAGCAGCAATCGCAAGCCTTGCGAGTGCACCGTAAAGTGGCCGACCGGCGCGACGAACAAGTAGTCGCCTACGACGGCCCCCACTACGGCGGCAGCGAGTGCCGCTCCGAAGCCTGACACGCGGAAGATGATTGCGGGCGGGACGACAAACAGGATGAGCGGTGGGAAGCCCGATAGCCTCTGGAAGATGGCCACTGCTACTGCGGCAAGTGAGATGTTCACCAGGATCAAGTTGAATCGAGTGATCATTCAGGGCTCCGGCGACGACACAGGCAACACCAGAGCTACCGTTCAGCTCCGGGTCTGAGCCACCCTTGGCGCATCCTACTTCCAATACAGGCGTTCGATCGAGGGCAAACGGCCGTGAGTAGGGGAAGTACTGAGTACATTGACGCGGACCCCGCAGCGAGTTCCGCACCGCTACTGGCAAGACGAGACGGCGATTCAGTCAAAGCGAGAGCATGCACGCATACGATCTGATCCTAACGTTATCCGGAGGGCTTGGCGCCGCGCTGGTACTCGGCTATCTCACACACCGCCTCGGGCTCTCGCCGATCGTTGGCTACCTGCTAGCGGGCACGCTGGTGGGGCCACACACGCCTGGCTTCGTCGCCGACGCAGCGCTGGCCGAACAACTCGCCGAGATCGGCGTCATTCTGTTGATGTTCGGCGTCGGCCTCCAGTTCCACATCGAAGAACTGCTCGCAGTACGCGATGTCGCCATTCCCGGCGCCGTCGCTCAGAGCGCGGTCGCCACTGTCTTGGGCGCGCTCCTCGCGCGAGCGTTTGGTTGGGACTGGTCGGCGGGTCTGATTTTCGGCATGGCGCTCGCCGTCGCGAGCACGGTCGTTCTCGTGCGCGTCCTCTCGGACAACAACGATCTGCACACGCAGGCGGGCCACATCGCTGTCGGGTGGCTGGTGGTTGAAGACCTTTTCACAGTCGTCGCACTCGTGCTGCTTCCGGCACTCTTCGGCACGGCTACCGCTGACACCCCGCTGTGGATGGCTCTCGGGCTCACGGCCGTGAAAGTGACCACCCTCGTCGCGTTCACCGCCGTCGTCGGCACACGAGTGATTCCGCGAGTACTCGACTACGTCGCGGACACACGATCGCGGGAACTGTTCACGTTGACCGTGCTGGTAATCGCTCTCGGTATCGCGGTCGGTTCAGCATTGATCTTTAGCGTGTCGATGGCATTGGGTGCGTTTCTCGCCGGCATGGTGGTCGGCCGCTCGGAGTACAGCTTGCGGGCGGCGTCGGAGGCGCTGCCAATGAGAGACGCCTTCGCGGTCCTTTTTTTTGTCTCCGTGGGCATGCTCTTGGACCCGGGCGCGTTGATCGAGTCTCCCGGACTCGTGATCGGTGCACTGGGCGTTGTCCTGATCGGCAAACCGCTCGTCGCACTCTTCTTGGTCTGGGCGATGAGGTATCCGTTCAAGGCAGCGCTGACAGTCGGCATTGCCCTGGCTCAGATTGGCGAATTCTCCTTTATTCTCGCGACGATTGGCCGAGAACTGGGCGTTCTAACGACCGAGGCGACGAACGTGCTGGTCGCGACGTCAATGGCTTCGATCATCCTCAATCCTCTCGCGTACCGGACGATCAGGCCCATTGAGCGCTGGCTGGGTGAGCGCCCGCGTTTGTGGGCGCTCTTAAATCGGGAATCGGCGATCCCCTCCGATATGAAAGCCGCTGTCACATCGCGGATGGTCGATCCTGCCCACCGGGCCGTTGTTATTGGATTTGGCCCAACCGGTCGGACGGTGGTGCGATTGCTCCGAGACAACGGCATCGCACCGACGGTGATCGAGCTGAACATGGATGCAGTCCGTGCGTTACGGCAGGACGGTGTCGATGCGATTTATGGCGATGCCACGCGTCCAGAAACGCTTGACGCAGCGGGCGTCGTGAGGGCAGGCAGCCTGATTCTCGGTTCCGCCGGAATGGCGAACAGCGCTGAAGTCATTCGCGCAGCTCGCGCACTCAATCCCAGCATTCGGGTGCTCGCTCGAGCGTCGTACCTTCGTGACGTTCCATCACTGAAAGCGGCAGGCGCGAACCAGGTTTACTCCGGTGAGGGAGAGGTTGCGCTCGCGTTTATCGAGGACATCCTTGACACACTTGGGGCGACGCCAGAACAGATCGACCGAGAACGTGCAAGGGCACACGACGAACTCTCTGGCGGAGTGTGACAGTGCCAAGCCGGGACACGCGCCGCCTCGCGAAACGCCGGGACCAGATCGGCGGCGAATAAAAACGAGTTGACGCCGGTGACAGGACGCGGTGCTGATAACTTTTGGGGACGCGGAAGAACCCGAAGATCAGGACGAACACGAAGATGTTGTCAACCGAGAGCGCCTTTTCGATCAGATAGCCGGCGAAGTATTCGAGGCCGGCGTCGCGTCCCATGAACGCATACACGCCGCCTCCGAATAGCAGCGCCAAGGTCACCCAAACGACGCTCCACGCTGCGGCCTCGCGCACACGAACCTCGTGTGCGTCCTTGTGAAACACGAAGAGGTCAACCGCCAACATCACGAGGACGAAGACGTTGAATCCAATCCACAACCACGTCTGTTCCATGATTCGTCAGGCTCCTGTGCGCGATGTGCTCCCACAACGCGCGGGCAGCTGGCAGCGAGCTGCAGACACAAAAAGGCGAGACCCTCGCTACGGGGCTTCCGCCACTCGTGCGAAGGTCTCGCCTAGTCCCTCAGGAACCCAACCGAACCGTGCGCCTGCCGCGCAGTCCTGACGATTCGGCCGCGCGGTTTTGCGACCGCGTGGCTACTCCCCTTCCAGAACAGAGATCTTAGCGTACCGGTTGTTGCCTCTCAGTCGTCATCGCGCGCCGGGTAACGGCACATCGAGCTCGATGGCTATTCGGCCTCGAGGATCGGCCACGACTGATGCGACCTCTCGCCCGTCGACGACCAGCGTGTACGTCGCGCCGACCTCAAGCCCCCGAGCGGCGAACTCCACTTCCTGATCGACCGGCATCTCGGTGGCGAACTCGACCTCCGCTTCGCCCATCACCTCACCGCCTGTCGTGAGAGCGAGAGCGGCCTTGCGCTCGATATCGTCGTCCTCTTCCTCTACGAGCATGAACGTGCCGCGTAGCACGACCTTCCCTGTGGAGTCGCGGATTTCTGCCGTCGCTGCCTTCCTGAAGTCGGCGCTCTGAATGGTTTGCTGTCCGTTGAAGCGAGCCACAACGTAAGCGGTGACGGCGATCACGGCGATGATGACGGCGGCTGGGACGGCCTTTCGTGCGGTCAACATGGAGTATTGCTCAACGGACTCGCATCACCATGGTACGACAACGAATCTGAACACAACATAAACGGCCTACGGTTCCGTAGCCGAAGGCAGAGCGATAACAAACGTGGAGCCCGACCCGGACGAGCGGACGAGGTCCACGTCGCCGCCATGGCTGCGCGCGATCCACCGCGCCAGCGCCAGGCCGAGCCCGGCCCCATCGCTAGAGGTCGGTCCACGCTGACGTGCGGCGTCGCCGCGATAAAAGCGCTCGAAGATATACGGTCGGATCTCGTCGGGCACTCCCGGACCCTGATCTCGGACCGCGATCACATAGCCGCTTGAGGAGCGATCGAGGTCGACGCGCACCGAACTTCCCGGCGGAGCGTGCCGGACAGCGTTGTCGATCAGGTTGCCGATCATCCGGTGAATCAGCTCCTCGTCCCCGTGAAAAGACGCCGAACGAACGGTCAGGGTGTCATCGATCGTGACGTCCTTGGTGGAAGCGATCACCCGAGCCGCACGCACGATGTCCTCGATCACTTCGTCGAGGTACATCGGGACTTTTCTGATCGGGTAATTGCCGGCATCGGCGCGCGCGAGGGTGAACATGTCGTCAACGACCCGCGACAGCCGCGCCGTCTGCTGCTCGACAATTTCGAGCGTCTGGCGATAGTCATGTTCGTCGCGATGGGGCTGCTGGAGCGCGACGCTGGCCGCGGTGCGCGCCGTCGCTACGGGGGTGCGCAGCTCGTGGGACGCGTCGGCCATGAACTGCCGTTGCTGGCCGAGTGACCGCTCCAGGCGGCCGAGCAACTCGTTGAACGTGGCCGCGAGGCGCCCCAGCTCATCGCGCGGATTCGCCACCGGCAGGCGCTCGCTCAGATTCTCTCCGCCAATCTGACGGGCGCGGTCCGCCATCGACGCAACCGGCGACAAACTCTGGCGAGCCATGAACCAGCCGCCGAACCCGGCAATGATCAGCGCGATCGGCACGATGTAGGCGAGGATCCGTCGCAACGACGCCAGTTCCTCATCGAGCGATTCCATGGGACTGCCGAGCACGACCACGTAGTCGGCAGCGCCTTCCACTGAAACGCGCCGCATACCGAGCCGGTGACGGTCATCGTCATCGTTTTCGTACACGGTCTGAAACAGCACGTCGTTTTCAGGAATCGCCTGGAGCGGAGGCAGCGTCAGCGCGAGATCGCTGTCGCGCCCCCCCTCCGCGAGCAGCCGTCCGCTGCCGTCGTAAATCGCCACCATCTGCCGCGTCGAAGACAGTTCGCCTACCGTGCTGCGAGCCGCACCGGCCTGATCCTCGCCCTCGCGGAGATCGTTGGCGAGGGAGGTGATCGCGATTTGGACGCCGGCGACCACGGCCTCGTCGACGCGCACATATAGTGCCCTGGCGAGCAGGACGTAGATCAGGGCCGCGACGACGATGAGCGCCGCCGCAAGGATGCTGACGTACCAAAGCGTCAGGCGAGCGCGGACCGTCTCAATCATCCGTGGGACTCGTGACCGCATCGAGGGTGTAACCCGCACCTCGGCGCGTGTGTATCAACTTCACATCATTGCCGTCATCAACCTTTCGGCGGAGCCGCTGGATGTACACCTCGATGAGATTGGACATCGGATCGAAGCTGTTGTCCCACACGTGCTCGGCGATGTCGGCGCGCCCGACGACCTCGCCTTGGCGTTTCGCTAGGTATTCGAGGAGGCTGTATTCCTTGGTCGTGAGTTGGATGAGGCGTCCGGCGCGCTCAACGCGTCGGGCACGTGTGTCGATCGCGAGATCGCGCACCGACAGCACCGCAGAGGCCAGCGCGGGCCCGCGGCGCAACAGCGCGCGGACGCGGGCGAGTAATTCTTTGAAGTGATAGGGCTTCGGCAGGTAGTCGTCTGCGCCTGCATCCAAGCCCCCGACTCGGTCATCCAGCCGCCCTAGTGCGGTCAGCATGAGAACCGGTACGGACGCTCCATCCGCACGGAGCCGTCGACACACCTCGAACCCATCGATGCCCGGCAGCAGCACATCGACGATCAGTAGGTCGTACTGATTGATAGCCGCCTGTTCAAGCGCAGCATCCCCATCGTTCGCGATATCCACCGCATAGGCGTGCTCGCGCAGGCCCTTGGCGAGCACGGCGGCCGCGGTCGGCTCATCTTCGACGACGAGAATACGCATGCGGTGAGTGGCTGTCCGCGGCTTATTTCGGCGCCTTCTCGGTCTTTTCGTACTCGATGCTCGCGGCCACCCGCACTGGGCTTGGTTCGTACGCGCGGATGACAGCCTCGCCGATCCAGTCGCTTTGCTCCGTGAGACCAAGCAGCCATAGAACGGTGGCGGCGGTGTCCATGGTGCGAACCGCCGGCTGGTCGATGACGCCCTGTCTTACGCCCTGTCCCCAGGCAATCCATGGGATGGTGACGTCCCGGGGATCCTTGCTGCCGTGGCCGGTGCCATGACCACCATGGTCGGCGGTCACGATAAGGGAAAATTTGCCGGCACCGTATACGCGCTCGGCCAGACCGAGGAGCCGGTTGATCGCGGCATCTGCGGTGAGCACGGCGCGCCCATACTCGGGGGTCATCCATCCCGCCCGATGGCCTGCAGCGTCCACGTCGGAGAGATGGACGAATAGCACGTTCGGTCGCGCGCCTTGGAGGTAACTCGCCACATCCGACATCGTGCGATCGCTCGACCAGCGTCCGAACCAGCCGCCCGGAGCCTGAGAGTAATCGAGCGTGCCGAGCCGTTGCAACGGCTGGAACTTCGCCTTACTGAAGAACGCAGCGGTGCTGTACCCATGAGCACGCGCCAGGCTGAAGATATTGGGCAGGTCGATCGAATCGGCGTCGGCTGTTGCAACGTTGTTCCACAGTACGCCATGCCGTTCGGGTGGCTGACCGGTCAGCATCGACGTGTGTGACGGGAGCGTCGTGCTCGGCTCAATTGTCGTTGCTGACAACGTGTAGCCGCCCTCGCGCATCAACCGTTGCAACGTGGGCGCACCATAGGTGGCAATCGCGTCGGGCCTGAGCCCGTCTACCGACACCACGATCACGTTGCGACTGACGCTCGTTAGAGGCAGCGCCTGGGAAGGCAGAGTAGCGGATCGTACGTAACGGGCGCCGCATGCGCTCGCACTGAATGCTGCAAGGAGGACGACCGTCCAGAGCCGGAGGACTTGAGGACGCGAGCGGGCTTTTCCAAAATGATTGTGAACCATACATACACCCCTACTACGGGCCTGGATAGGCAGATACCCTAATCTGACGGAATCGCGACACGATTGGTCTGCCTGTGACTTCTCGGAGGGTTCAAGAGTAACGGTTCAGGAATGAACGGGAGATAAACGCCAGAGCGCGGGTCGCAGGATAACGGATCAGGCGCCGTTGGACCGGCGCAGCACCACCTCGATCCCCGACACGCACACGGCGACCCAGGCGGTCGCCGCAATCAGTCCGGCGACAACATCACTCAGGAAGTGCACACCCAGATAGAGGCGGGTGAAACCCATGACGAGGCACCATGCACACGCGACCGCGACGACAGCAGCGATCGTGGTCCATGATCGCGTGAAGCGGAGCAGGACGTATACGCCGAGGCCGCAGAACACGAAGGTGTTCATGGCATGTCCGCTCGGGAAGCTCCAGCTCGGTGTCAGCAGAAACGCGTCCGCGAATTCCGGCCGAGTTCGCTCGAAGGCGTTCTTGAGCATGACGTTCAGGATCGGACCGCCTGCCTGGCCGATGATCCAGCCGACCGCGAGCACGTAGTACCGTCGAAGCAGCAAGCCGCCGGCAATCACCGCCGACGTGGCGAGAAGGAGCGGTGTCGAGCCGAGCGCCGTGATGACAAGGAAGATCTGCCGCCAGCGCGGCGAGGTGTTGGTCCGCAGTGCATCCGCGAACGAACGATCGAATGCCGCGATCGTCCGCCCTGCCACCACTTCCTCCGCGATGACGATGAACCCAATGATCGCCGCCGTGGCGACCAGGCCCAGGATCAGGTGCAGCGCCACGTAGCGCGTCGGAACCACGACACGTGCGCCGGCGAGCACCGGTCCCAGCACCGGAATCCGATTGACCTGCCCGAGGAAGCGACTCGCGTGGTCTGACATCGGTTTCCGGTAACATCGGGCGAGGCGGGCCGCCGCAAGGATTACAGCCACGGCCAGACCGACAACAAGGATCCCGGCGGCTAGGAAGACGATGGCGTGATCCGCGAGCGCCTGCGCGGCCCGAGCGGTCTCCGCATCGAGGTGACGACTAGGCTGAAGCGTGTGCTCTCCAGCATCTGACGTAACGCGTAGCGATCATGACGCCGATCACGCCGAGGACGACGTTGGTGAGAACGTTGATGTAATCACCCACGATGGTAAAGTTCGACTGGAGCGCCACGCCGGCATAGGCCAGTGCGGCGGTCCAGAGAATCGTCCCAAGTGCGGAGTACACAACGAACGGGAGGGCCGGCATCCTGGCGAACCCGGCGGGCAGCGATACCAGCGTACGCACGCCTGGCACCAGGCGTCCGAAGAAGACCGCGATGTTGCCGTGGCGACTGAACCACAGTTGCGCCCTATCCACGTCCTTGCCGCTTAGCGTCAGCCACTTGCCGTGACGATCGACCCACGCGCGAAGACGCCGCTCCCCGACGCGGCGCCCGATCAAGTACCAGACGGAGGCACCTGCGAGCGACCCGGCCGAGGCGGTGGCGATGACAAGCATCAGGCGGATGTCGCCCTGGGCCGCAACGTACCCGGCGAGGGGAATCACCAGTTCCGACGGGATCGGCGGAAATACGTTCTCGAGGAACGTCAGTCCAGCCACACCTGCGTATCCGAGCCGCCCGATGACTCCGGTGATCCAGTCGAACATCCCTGCGGGAGTTCAGCGCGACGCCGGCGCGCCGGGCAGTCTGACTTCCAACTCGACTCCCGCGTTTCCGCGGCGATCGGCGGTCGCGGTGGCAACGTCATGGCCGTCGATGAGGAAGGTGAACGTCGCGCCAGGCTGGAGATTTCGTGCGGCGAACTCCACTTCCTGCACCGTTGGCGCCGTCTTCGCATATTCCACCTCCGCCTTACCCGCAGCATCGGCGTCGATGCCGGTCTGCTCGAGCGTAGCCTTCCGCTCGATGTCGTCGTCTTCCTCCTCTACGACGGTAAATTGGCCGCGAAGCACGACTTGACCCTGGGCATCGCGCACTTCCGCGACCGACGCGTTGGTGTAGTCACCGGTTGGCGCAGTCGCCTGACCATTGAGTTGCACCACCATGTATCCCATCACCGCGACCGTACACAGTAGACCGATGACCGGAATGACTTGCACTTTGTTCGGCATACAGACTCCCCCTATGGCTCGTGGACCTGTCACAGCGTACGGAACGGCGGATGAACAAGAGATAAATCGCGGATCAACTCTCCGTTGTCTGGAGCCCCTGCGCGATTTTTGCCTTGATCTTGGCGAGGTACCGGCCGGTCTGTTCCGAATCGTAGCCGCCGGCCCGAAACGCATCACGCCACTGCTGATCCGACAGGCGGTTCAACAATCCGCAGACCCATCGCACATCCGCGGATGTCACGGTGTCGATGACATCGCGATAGATGCCTCGATAGTCGAATTCCGGACGCCCACGGCTGTCGATGCCCGTGATGAATCCTTGCGACTCGAAACCGGGCAGATCGTTTCGCGTTCCCTGCCCGAATCCGCGTAGGCGGAACCACTTCAGCAATCGCGGATAGGTCGTCCGGCCGAGCGACGCCCCAAGGTCTCGAACGACGTACCAGCGGCTCACGCCATTTACCGGATCTGATAGCTCGTAAATCTTGTTGTTGGAGGTCTTCCAGTCCCAGCTATTGAGAATGAGATTCGCGACGATCAACCCGCCGAAGGCGCGAGAGCCCACAAAGGGATTCTCGTACCAGGACCAGTCACCTATGGCTTTACGGTTCGCGAGTGAGGGTCGGAACCGTCCTGGCGGCTGGGGACCACTTTCGATACCGGTCAAGGCCCACCGTTCGAGAAAGTACGTAGGCGGCTGGTGGAAGCCGATCGCCCAAAGGACCCGAGAACTCACGACCTCGGACTGCGCCTCCGGTCCGAGCTTGACGCTCCAGTCGGTGCCATCCTCACTGCGCACGTCAAATCCTGGACTCCAGCCGCTTGTATCGCGTGCGACGAAGGCGAAGGAGGCGTCGCGGGGCATCAGTTGCGAACCACCGGGTCCATGAAACAGGTCCCGCTGCTGGATGTCAGACGGCTCCTGCCACAACTCGTCGACGTTTGGGGGCCGATCGGCGACAACTCGCACATCGCGGGTGATACGGCCGCATGCCCCGAGCTGGACTGCGAACGCGAGTGCGCATGCGATGGCGGCGAGGCGGCGCATCATTCCCTCGGCGCGCAGGAGAAGCGAGCGAAGGAGCCAGGTCGACCTTTCCCGCCGCCTTCGCCGGCCAGGAAGACCGTGTTGTCTGGCCCGAGCGCCACGCCTTCGCCTTGCGCCTCCTTCAAGGAGGTGAGATCGACGCGGTTGGACGCCCGCCACTGACCTGCGAGCAGGTCGGCAGCCCGATAAAACGTCAAAGCGGACTTGGTGCGAAGGACCGCCCAGTGCCCGTCGGGAGAGACGGCTCCATCTGTGATGCGGGATTCCGCGTCTGCCTTGCCAGCGCCGACGGCCACCCGTTCAAGCGTCACCGTGGCGCCGGACTTCAATTGGGCTGGAAACCGGTAGATCGCAACCGGTCCGGTTTCTCCTTTGGTGATGATATGGATCCGGCCGTCGCCGCCGATCAGCAGAGCCTCGGCGTCGTGAGGACCATCCGGATACGTGGCGTGAAAGACATCCGCGACCGAGGCCGATCCGCTCGCGCCGTCAGGTTCGGGCAGGCGATAGATCGTGATGCGCTTCCGCCGGGCTTCGTTGTCGCCGATGTCCCCAACATGCAGACATGAACCGGTTCCACACGGCCCGACGGCGATCGCCTCCCAATCCTCGACCGCCGCGCCCATCAGCCGGACGCGGCCTATCACCGATCCGCGTGCATCAAGGGCAACCACGTCGGGATCCCCTGAATCGTTATGCGTCCACAGGCGACCTGGCGCTCGCCGGCTAACGGCGAGCCCACTGGCTTCAGACAGACCAGGAATCTGCACGAGGGGGCCGGTGGGGCGACACTGCGCGGCGTCGTTCTGCCCTGCAATCACCACTGATGACGACGATGCAAGAACGAATGCGATGAGAGCAAGCAAGGTTCGCGGCTTCAGGGCCGTTCCGTTGACGAATCTGTGCGCCGTATGTCTCATGATTTGACGATACCGGTTCGTACATGAATCCCGGATAAACGTGCACGAAGGTCAGCCGTGACGTCCGCCTCGACTCATCTGGCCTGGGGCGGAAGCTGGCGTCTGTATTGCTCGCCAACAGACATGGAGACGAGCGCGTGACAGTCAGGCAGTTGTTGGTGTTCATCGCCCTTCTTCCTTGGTCGGTCGCTGCCCAGGACGTGACGCGTCCTCCAGACGTACTGCCGGCGTCGGCAACATCCGCCCTCGCTACGAGCCTGAAGGAGGCGGCGGCACACGCGAAGCATGTATGGCGCGACACCGCGCCCACGAACCCGGACGGAACGGTGAACGCGTACATCGAGATTGCTCGGGGCGACCGGCGTAAGTGGGAATTCGACATGGGCGCAAACGCTCGCGCCATTGACCGGATGATTCCGACGGATGTCGGCGGCTATCCGGTCAACTACGGCTTTGTGCCGCAAACCGTCTCGTGTGACGGCGATCCCTTTGATGCACTGGTGTTAGGACCGCCGCTGCCGGACGGTCAGTTCATCCGCGGAGTGATCGTCGGCGTGATGTTCATGGAGGACGAGAAGGGGCTTGACTCCAAGGTCGTGCTCTCTCGCACGGGCGAACACCAACGCCAGCTTCATGCACTCACCTCACAGATGCAGCGAGAGATCGGCGACTACTTCGAACGCTACAAGCAACATCAACCGGGTGCGTTCTCGAAAGTGCCGGGCTGGGGCACAGCGACCGAAGGTCTCGCGTACATCACGACAACCCACGCGTTCTTCAGAGAGTGCCGTCGGCATGCAGGGACCGTCTGCGACATCGCAAGGTGACATTCGGCGAGGCCGTTCTGAGGCAGCAGTATCGGAGGCTTCGTTTTCAGTAGTTTAGAAACGTGGGATTTGAGGGGGCCTTCAGCATCGACACCACCATCGTCAATCCTGGATTCTTCCGCACGAGCTCCTCACCGCACAATCGAAGAGCGCCGTTCAAGTCGCTTACCGAGGCGAAAAGTTTCAAGCGCCGGTGTGCGGCTTGATCGCGCGCTTAATCACACGATTTCAATGCCGCTGAGATCCGAAGACGATCACGCAACTGTTCGCTCAGCCAGGGTCGAAAGGGCCGCCGCTCCGACTTATGGCTCATGATCGGATTGGCGAGGATGGTGATCAGTTGGCCTACGTTCCTGCTTAATCTCGCGACTCGCCGGATGTAAATCGCCGCGAGCTCCGCACAAACCACCGGCCCGCCGCCATGCTCGGATAAAAGAGCTGACTGGTACTGCGGTTCTATGGCCTACGTCAGCTGCCTCACGAGCCTACCGATCGTTTCGCAGTCCACCTCCTATCCGTCCGCGACGCTGGCCGAGCACCCCTCCCCGTCGTGAGATCTCGGCGAACGATGCCGCGCGACACAAACAAAGTGCGTGTGGTCGCATGTGTACCAACCATCCACGGCGTGTAGTTGCGCAAAACGCCTTACCGTCTCCAGAGCCTGGTCATGGACACCGGCGATCACCTGGGTCGGGCCGGGCATCACGCTGATGGCGTAGACGTCGCTTCGCGCTGAACACCGCGAGATTAGTACGTCGCCTGGTTGCGGCACGGGGGCGAGATGACCGGCGCGGAGTGACCGGTCAGCTGTTGCACGGATGACCTTCCAGTTACACGCTGCTCCACGGTCTCAGCCGACGGTCGCATCGAACTC
>DASPFV010000238.1:0-15925 GCA_035620975.1 Vicinamibacterales bacterium | reverse complement strand
AAAATCGCAGGACGGCCGCGAACGGGCTGCCCCTGGATCCGGAGCAGCCCCTCGTGTCCGGCACGCCCGCCCGGCGCGACGAACTCCGCCGCGAGGAGATCGATCTCGCTCCGCGCGTGCACCACGAGCCAGAAGCGCTGGCTCGGCCGCACGGCCACCTGCCAGCTGCCGACGGCGGGCGCATCGACGATCAGGAAGCGACCGCAGTTGAGCACCGTATCCTCGGTGCCGGCGGTGGCCTGCATCGCGCGGCCGTCGGGCGCGGTGATAGTCGCCGTCCCACCGGTCCCATCGAAGGTGATGGAAAAGGTCAGGCGCGAAATCGACGCGTCCACGGGCACGCCGTGCGGCGGGTCGCTCTCGGCCGCACTGCCATGCGCCCAGAGGACGAGCGCGCTGTCGCTCCGCGACTTTTCCGACATGACCTGCGCCATGTGCGCCATCTCGGAGGGTGCCATGGGGAACGGCTGGCCGCCGGTCTCGTTGGCGACCCGGACGTAGCTGGGATCGATCGGGCCGCAGCGCCCCGGGCCAAACGGACGTGAGCGATTGCCCTGGGGAGCCGCGGCGACCAGCGCGGCCACGGCGAGGAGCAGGAGCGTGCGCATCGGGAGATCGGCTCGAGCCCTACTCGCGGAAGGCGTCGACCGTCACGATCGATCCATCCGGCCGATGCTGCAGCTCGGTCATTTTGATGTTGCGCAGGTGCGTCTGACCGCCCGAGAGCTGGGCGTCATGATAGAAGAGATACCATCGTCCCTTGAACTCCACGATGGAGTGGTGGTTCGTCCAGCCGAGCACGGGCTCGAGAATTCTGCCGCGGTAGGTGAACGGGCCGTAGGGTGACGTGCCGGTGGCGTAGACGATGAAGTGGGTGTCGCCCGTCGAGTACGAGAAATAGTAGGTCCCGTTGTATTTGTGCACCCATGGCGCCTCGAAGAACCGCCGGGCGTTGTCGCCGGCCGTGATCGGCTGGCCTTTCTCGTCGAGCACGACCACGTCGCGCACGGGCTCGGCGAGGCTCACCATGTCGTCGCCGAGCCGCGCGACCCTGGCGCTCAGCGCGGGCTGAGTGTCGGCCGGGTACGCATCCTCCGCCTTGTAGCTGCCGCTGGCCCAGCGCTGGAGCTGTCCGCCCCAGATGCCGCCGAAGTACAAGTAGTGCCGGCCGTCGGTATCCGGGAAGGCCGCGGGGTCGATGCTGAATGCGCCCTCGATCGGAGCGGGCCGGGCCGTGAACGGTCCCGACGGGCTGCTGGCGATCGCCGCGCCGATCCGGAAGACTCCCTGTTTGTCCTTCGCGGGGAAGTACAGGTAGTAGCGTCCGTTCTTCTCGGCGGCATCGGGTGCCCACATCTGGCGCTCGGCCCAGGGCACGTTGCGGATGTCCAGCGCGACGCCGTGGTCGGTGATCTCCCCGCCGATCTCAGCCATCGAGAACACGTGGTAGTCCCGCATGGCGAAGTGGCTGCCCAGGTCATCGGCCGGAACGCCCGCGTCGATATCGTGGGACGGGTAGATGTACAAGCGGCCGTCGAATACGTGAGCGGAGGGATCGGCCGTGAAGACGTGCGTGACAAGTGGCTGGTTGAGGAACTTCGAGGGATCCGCCGGCTTCTGGGCAGTCGAGGATGCGAGAACGGCCACCAGGCCTGCTGTAACGGCGCGACGCATCGAGCTCCTTTCGGGACGCCCGCGGTGGCATCCGCCGTGACTATCCACGGAGGCCGGAGACGCTGTCAAGCATCGAGGCGCGGGTCAGGACACCGGACCGCGGATCACGCGGGGCGAGCACTTGCCGATGGTCGCTGAGCCGAATGTGGCAAGGTAGCGCTACCCCCGTTGCGAAAACGCGAGCGGACGCGGCTCATCGGACTCCGGCCCGGATCTGGGCACAGGCCTCCATCAGCTCCTCGTCCGAACAACGGACGGCAAGCTCCGCGGCGCGGGCGAGCAGGTGGTCGGCTGCGTCGCGCTCCTGACGCGCGATGCGGGCCCGGGCGAGCCGCTGCAGCATCCAGCCCTCTCCCCGGACGTCTCCAATCGATTCCCGAAGCGCCCTCGACTGCTCGTACCAGGCGGCTGCGGCGTCGGGCTCGCCGTTGTCCCAGCACAGATCTCCGAGCGCGGCGAGAGCATGCCCCTCGAGATGGCGCTGCCCCGTGCGCCGGTGATGCGCGAGCGCCTGCTGCAGCCGGGCGTCGGCGTCGGCTCCGAGGCCCAGCGCCGAAAGCGTGACGCCAATGCTGTTCATCATGAGGCCCGTACCCTCGTCGTCGCCCAGCGCGGCAAACAGCTCGAGCGCCCGCTCGAAGTGTCGCAAGGCCTCCCGATGACGACGACGGCTCCACTCCACGATTCCGGCGGCGTTCCGCACGCGCGCACCGGCCTTCAGGTCGCCAAGGGCGTCAGCCACGGCGGCCGCCTCTTCGAGATAGCGCAGGGCGACTGACGCGGGTTGCAGGCGGCGCGCGAGACGGCCGAGCGCTTCGAGCGCCTGGAGCACGCGTTCGCTCTCGCCCTCGACTCGCCGGAGCTCGAGGACGCGCTCCCACGCCGCGAACGCCTCTCCGTGCCGGCCGAGCCGTTCGTAGGCCGCGGCGGCTCCGGCGGAGACGAGCGCTTCGCCCCCGCGATCGTCGAGGTCGCGGTAGACGCGCCGCGCTTCTTCGAGGTGATCCAACGCCTCCCGGTCACGCCCCAGCCCCGCGAGGAGGTTCCCGGCGAGCTGCAGTACCTGCGCGAGCATCGGCGCGTAGCGGACCCGCCGGCTCAGCTCGATGGCCTGCCGATAGCTGTCCAGGGATTCGGCCAGCATCCCCTTGCGCAAGTGCACTTGCGCGGCTGCCGCAAGGAAGAACGGGCCGACGAGCGGCCTTTCGTGCTCACTCCACCACTCACCCTGCGGCCCCAGGTACTCGAGCGCGCGATCGAGCTCGCCGCACGCCGAGAGGAGAGCCCCGTAACTGTAGAGCACGTACAGCCTCTTCCTCCACAGCTCTGCGAACGCCGGGTCCGAACCTCCCCTGCCGGGTTCGCTCAGCGCGAGCGCCTCCTCCAGGCAGTCGCGGGCGCGTTCGAAGTTGCCCAGGGAGGTGTGGAGCGTGCCGAGATTGTGCAGGTCGCCGACAATCGCGGTGAGCTGCCCCTGCCGGCGATCGATCTCCAGGGCAGCCTCGTTGCAGGCCAGCGCCTCCGAGTACCGCTGCTGGGACCACCGGAGAAACCCGATGCCCCGGAGCGAGCTGCGCTCGCCCAGCGCATCGTGCAGTTCACGGCGCAAGGCCAGCGATCGTTGCAGTGCCGCCTCCGCCGCCTCGTAGTCCCGGAGAATCGTGTGCAGATCGCCCCTGCGCAGGAACGCTTCCGCGAGTCCGGACGCGTCGCCGCTCGCCTCCAGGGCGTCGATGAGCTCCCCGATGATGCGTCCCTGGCGTTCGCGGTGGCCGAGCAAGTCGCAGAGTCGTTCCTGCGAGAAGAGGATCCTCGGAATCACCGCGGACCGCTGCGGGTCGCCGAGCTGCGTGGCCCACTCGCGCGCCCCGTCGAGCAGACTCATGGCCTCGGCCAGGTGGCCGAAGCTGCGCATGCGGTCCGCGAGCTCCAGCGCGTAGTGGACCGCCTTCGGCCAGTCCTCCGCGAGGCTGAAGTGACGGGCGAGGCGATCGAGCCGGTCGTCGAGCTCACCCTCGGAGGTCGCCTCGATGGCGGCACCGGCAGCCGCGTGCAGGCGAGCCCGCTGGTGCTCGAGCAGCCCTGCGTAGGCTGCTTCCTGCGTCAGCACATGGCGGAATCGGTACCGTTGGCTCGACGGATCGCCCATCTGTTCGAAGAGCCCGACGGTCAGGAGAGTCTGGATGGCTGGCTTCGAGTCCACGAGGCTGCCAAGCACCCGATCCAGCATGTGCCGGCTGAACTCGCGACCGATCACCGACGCGGCACGCAGCGCCTGTCGCGCATCGAGGTCGAGCCGATCCAGCCGCGCCCGGATCACGGCCTGTACTGTGGGCGGAAGGTGCAGTGCGGACGACGAGATCAGGCGGGCACGACGGTCTTCGACCCGGATGGCCCCATTCTCCACGAGGCTCCTGGCGATCTCCTCGATGAAGAATGGATTTCCCGCCGTTCGTTCGTGTATGGGCGCTTCCAGGTCATGGGGGACGTCGTCCGCCTGCAGCACCGCCCTGAGTATGAGCGAGGCCGCCTCGGCCTCGAGCGGACGCAGCGGCAGCACCAGGTGTTCGTCGCGACCCATCGTGGCTTGCTCGACAGCCAATCGCGACGTCACGACTATCAGCAACCGCTGCCCGGAGACCCGGCGTGCCATCGCCTTCAGCACCGCATCGGACGCTGGATCCACCCAGTGCCAGTCCTCCAGCAGCAGGACGACTGGATGGCGGTCGGAGGCGGCGGCGATCAACGCGAGCAGGGCGTCCTGGAACGCGAGCGGGAGACGCTCGGCGTGGAGCAGCATCGGAATCGGGTGGGCCTCGCTCGGAACCGAGAGCAGCCGGAGGTACCAGGGCAGGAACGTGGTCAACCCCGGGCCCAGGCTCTCGACGCGGCGAACGATATCAGTGTCACTCCAGGTCGCGCGCGCCAGCGGATCCAGGCCGAGGATCTGCTGGACTGCACTGACGAATGGGACGTAAGCCACGGACTGCCCGTACGAGGAACCACGGCCAGTCAGAACCGTCACGGTCGCCGGATCGAGTCTGCGCCGCAGCTCCAGGAGGAGCCGGCTTTTCCCCATGCCCGCCTCGCCGGCGACGGTTACCACGCGTCCACGCCCGGCGCGAGCCTCGTCGACGGCGCGGACCAGCGTCGTGAGCTCCTCTTCCCGGCCCGCAAAGGTCGTGAGCACCGGCCGCTCCACCGTAGGATCGAGCCGGTCGGGCGGTCCCTCACTCAGCACTCGAAACGGGGTGAAGGACTCGCTGTCGGCGGAAACCGTCAGCTCCTGCACGACCGAGACGTCGAACTGCGCGTGCACGGCGCGTTCGCCCTCGGGCGAGATGAGCACCTCGTCGGTGCGCGCGTGTGCCGAGAGCTGTGCCGCCCGGCGGACTGGACGGCCAGCGATGCGGTACGGGACGAGCGATCCCTCGACGCGCTGGACGGCCGCTTCTCCCGTGTCGATCGCCATGTGGAGGGCGAGGCTGGCGGCGCCCGCCTGCGTCGCGCGGCACCTGCTCACGAGCGTCCGGAGCTCCAGCGCGGCCCGCACCGCGCGTGCGGCGTGGTCCTCCATCGTGACCGGAACCCCGAAGAGGAGCACGATCCGGTCCTCCCCGAACTCGTTGATCGTGCCGCCGTGGCGTTCGACGATCTCCCAGGCGTCCTGCTTCAACCGCCGCATCAGCAGATCCACCTCGGGGAGCGTGCAGCGCTCGACGAGCTCGGCGTAGCCGGAGAGTGCCGCAACGATGACCGTCGCGGGCCGCCGCTCGCCGCCCGGGAGCACCTGTGCAGTGTCGGCAGTGTGACCGCGTGCGTCCTGCGGTGTCGCCGACAGTCCGGCCGGGACCTCCGCCCGCTCCGCAGGGCTCCCGGCCGAAAGCGACTGAATCGTCGCAGCGAACTCGCGCGCGCCGGCCGGCCGATCGTCGGGATGCTTCGCGAGCGCGCGCGCCACGAGGCGGCAGACCTCTTCGGGAACGTCCGGCCGCGCGGCGCGAAGCGACGGCGGCGGAGCGAAAGCGATCGCCTCCCGCGTGGCGTGCTCGTCCGGGGAGTCGAAGGGCCGGCGGCCGGTGAGCATCTCGAAGAGCACGACCCCGAGGGACCACACGTCGGTGCGGCCGTCCACCGGCTCGCGCCGCAGCTGCTCCGGGCTCATGTACGCGAGCGTGCCGACCGCTGCGCCTGTCCGGGTCATCCTCCAGTCGCCGAACCTCGCGATCCCGAAGTCCAGAATCTTGACGGTCCCGTCCGCAAGGACGATCAGGTTGCCGGGCTTGATGTCGCGATGGACGATTCCCCTGGCATGCGCGTGGCCGAGGCCCTCGGCCACCTGTGCCGCGATCGACAGCGCCTCATTCAGGGGCAGACCACCCTGGCTGACCCGGTCCGCGACCGTCCGCCCTTCGTAGAAGGGCATCGCGATGAACAGCTGGCCGTCAGGGGTTTCACCAATTTCGTGAATGGCGCAGACGTTCGGATGATCCAGCGCCGCCGCGGCCCGGGCCTCGAGAAGGAACCTGCCCTTGGCGCGGCTGTCGGCGCTCAGCGAGGTTGGAAGGAACTTGAGCGCGACCGTGCGCTCGAGGCGCGTGTCACGCGCCTTGTAGATCACGCCCATCCCACCGCCTGGTAGGCGCTCGATCAGGCGATAGCGGGTCGGAAGCCGCTCGGCCGGAAGCTCACGGGTCGGCGTGTCCGCGGGCGTCAAGAGCTGCGCGAGCACGTTGTCCACCGGGTGATCGATCACGCCGGGCCGTTCGCTCGCAGCCAGCAGTTCGAGGACCTCCTGCAGCAGCTCGGGATGCCCCTCGCAGGCCTCGTCGAGGAAGGCACGTTGCTCGGCCGCAGAGAGGTCGGCGGCGCGGCTGAAGACCTGCTCCACGCGCGACCACTCCGGGCCCACCGGCAGTGACGGGCGTGGCCGCTGCAGGCGGAGATGGAGCGCGCGCCACCACTCGGCGAACCTCATGGCTGCTTTCTCCCCAGTTCGCGGTTCAGCCAGGCGCGGGCAATCGTCCAGTCCCGCTTGATCGTGGCCGGGGAGACATCGAGGGCATCGGCAGTCTCTTCGATGCTCATGCCGGCGAAGTACCGGCATTCCACGACGCGGGTGAGGCGCACGCTTACCGCCGCCAGGCGGTCCAGCGCGGCGTCGAGCTCGACGATCCCCTCGACCCCGGCCGCGGAGCCGGCGGCAATGTCCCCGAGCGGCACCCGGTGCGCGATCCCGCCGCGCTTCCGCGCGGTTCGCTTGACGGCGTAGTCGACGAGGACACGGCGCATGGCCTGCGCGGCCACCGCGAGGAAGTGCGCGCGGTTCTGCCAGGCGATTCGATCGAACCCGACGAGCTTCAGGTAGGCCTCGTGCACGAGCGCGCTCGTGTCCAGCGTGTGGTTCATGCGTTCACGCCGGAGATGGCGGTGTGCCAGCTGGCGCAGCTCGGCGTACAGGAGAGGAATCAGACGGTCGACGGCGGCCCGGCCGTCCCGGCCGAGATCCGCGAGCAGCCGCGTCACCTCGCCCTGACGTGACATGGGACTCCGGGGCTCCGTGTAGCGCCGCGGGGAATCACCGGAACATGGCTGGACTGATCTCCAGGTCGATCTCGACGATCCGATCGACGGGCAGCCCGGCGCGGCGCGCGTGCTCCCGAATCAGCTCGGCGCTCGGCGCCTCGTACTCGCAGTAGATCTTGCCTTCGGCATCCGAGATGTAGCTTCGAATCCAGACGACTCCGGGCAGCTCCGAGAGCACTTCGATGGAACGTCGGGACCCGGCGTCGATTTCCTCGCGGGTGAGTTTCCCGACGGTCCGCTCGATGAGGTAGCGAGGCATGATGTCCCTCCCTGCTGCTTCTTTGCTGCCCGCCACGTGGGGGCTGGACGCCGCGGAACGGCCGCCGGCGCGGCGTGCTCAGGCACAGCGTGGCGAACACCAACCCCGACTGCACGCCCGATGCTGGCTCGCCGTCTGCCCGCAGGGCCCCGTGGCGAACGGACGCAATCGGGAGGGGCGGCCACGGTATCACGCTCCCTGTCCCCGTTCCAGCGTCTCGCCCTCGGATTCCGCGCCCTCTCTGAAAGCCAGAAGTCCGGGCAAACCGGCTCAAGGCGCCTGGACACCGGTCCTCGTTTGAGCCCCGCCGCTACATGAGCCGAATCTTCCATGCTTCCGGCTTATTCCCTCGACCGCAGAGCCGGGCGGCTCACCGGATAGCGGATCTGGAGGGACCAATGAAGACTCGACATGTTCTGATCGGGATCATGTGTGCTGCCGTGGCGGCCTGCGACGCGAATGCGCCGGCGCCCGAAGTGCCCTCACCGAGCGCGGTCGGTGCTGCTGGCGCGTCACCCGCAGGGAACGCGGCAGCGGTCGCGGGCGTGCGGGCCGCTGCGACCGCGCACGCGCATCACGCGACCACGGCCGCCGCGGGCGGACAAAAAGTCGAGCTGAAGATGACGCCGGAGATTGCGCAGCAGCTCGACGAGCTGCGCCGGCTCGTCGCCCCATTCCACAACTTCGACAAGGCCGTCGAGTATGGCTACAGCATCCCGGCGCCGGGTCCGGGGGTCTGCATTTCCGATCCGGTCAGAGGGGGCATGGGATATCACTACACCTACGCCCACAAGGATCTGATCGGCGACGGCGAAGTCAACCTCCTGGAGCCCGAGTTCCTCGTCTACGCGCCCAAGGAGAACGGCGGGGTGAAGTTCGCGGCCCTGGATTACTTCGTGCCGTACGACACGTGGGTGCACGACGACCCGCCCTCGCTGCTCGGAGTCGACTTCGCGCGCGAGGATGGATTTCAGGCCTGGGTGCTGCACATCTGGCTGTTCTGGCACAACCCGGCCGGGCTGTTCGAGAACTTCAACCCCGCCGTCCCGTTGTGCTGATCGTGGTCGCGGGCGTCCGGGCCGCTCGAGATGGCGACTGCCCGTCAGCTCGGTCGTTTGCAGCCGGACGGCATCTCGGTCGCGGTGGCTCCGGGCGGAGCCGAGTGCGCGATCGGCACACTCTGCCTGCATGGGCCGAGGGGTGGCGCTGCGGCCGATTACGAATTCGGGGTCCCGCCCGCAAATCGGAGCGCAGGCGGACGCGCGCCAGGCCACCATGTGCAGGACTTCTGCGTTTTTGAAGGCGAGTGCCGCATGGCACGGCCGCTGCACCCCCCGCGCCGGTCATGGCATCCCGACCGCGCATCCTTGTGGCGACCCCGCACTCTGCCGAATGCACGTTCCTGAGTGACTGGCTGGTCTGCGAAGGATTCGAACCGGTTCGCGTCGGGACCGCGGGCCGTGTCGCGGAGGAGCTGAGGGACCGGCCGTTCGATCTCGCCGTGGTGGACGCGTCGTTCGCGTTTCACCAGGCAGTGCAGGCGCTGAAACTCATCCGCGCCCGGAATCCGCAGACGCCGATCCTCGTCATCGGCGATCCGGAACCAGCCGACGAGGCCCAGGCGCTCGCGCGCGGGGCGATGTATCTCGCCCGGCCGGTGGACCGGGCGATGCTCGTCTGTACCGTCGCGATGGCGGTGATGGAAAGCCGGCCGGTCCGGCGCTCGGAGCGCAAGCGGGCCAGGTTCGACGTGGTGGTCGAGGGCGTGCCCTCGCAAATCATCGACGTGAGCCGTGAAGGGCTTCGACTCGAGATTCCGCGCGGCCGGAAGGCGGCGCCACCGCCTCCCTTCTTCAACGTGCGCGTTCCGCTCATCGGGGTCGCCCTCATGGTGCGCCGGATGTGGACCTGTCGGCCGCCCGATCCCTGCCGTGATGCCTCCTGGTATGGAGGCGAGCTGGCCCGGAACTCGCCGCGCACCGAGCGCGCCTGGCTCTCGCTGGTCGAGGCGGTGCCGGGCGCCGCCACGACGCTCGAGATCCACTGACGGCCAGCGCCCGGCTCCAGCCGCGCGTGAATCCCGCGCAGCTTCAGACTTCAGGGACGTGGACAATCGCCGAAGGCCGGATTCCTCGAGCGTTCGATCGGCGGCCGCTCAGGGACGCGCTCTGATCGCGCGGTTACATCGGCAGCTCGGAGGTGCAGAACGGGCACTTCCGGGCGCGGATCGGGATCCGTGAGACGCAGAACGGGCAGTCGCGCGCATCCTCCTGCGGAGCGGTTGGCGGCGGAGCCTTGAACCTGTTGATCTGCTTCACGAGCAGGAACACGGCGAAGGCGATGATCAGGAACTCGAGAATCGTGTTGAAGAACCTGCCGTAGTTCAGCGTCGGCGCGCCGAGCCGCTCCGCTTCCGCCAGCGACGGATACGACCCGCCGTCTAGCGCAACAAAGAGGTTGCTGAAGTCGACCTGCCCGAGCGCCATGCCGATGGGCGGCATCAGCAGGTCGTTGACCACCGAGGTCACGATCTTGCCGAACGCGGCGCCGATGATGACGGCGACGGCGAGATCGAGCACGTTGCCGCGGGCCGCGAAGTCGCGGAATTCCTTCAACATACAGTGTCTCCTGCCGAGTCTGGCGAATCCGCCGGCGCGCGCCGGACTGTCTGGGCCCCCTGCACCGCTCCCGCGGCCTCATCTCGACCCGCCGGGCCAGGCTCTGCAGGAATGCCGGAGGTATTATCGCCCCTGCGTGCTATTTTTCTGCCCTTGTGCTATTTTGTTAGCACCTTTTCGCCGCCCGCTCCGTCTAAGCAGCATGACGGACACGATTCGCATGAAAACACCTTCGCACCACGGGCTGAGCCGCCGGGAGCGCCAGATCATCGACATTCTCTACGCGCGGGGCCGCGCGACAGCCGCAGAGGTGCAGACTGCCCTGCCCGACCCGCCGAGCTATTCCGCCGTGCGGGCCATGCTGCGCATCCTCGAAGACAAAGGCCACGTACGCCACGAGCAGGATGGTCCGCGCTACGTCTACGTGCCCACGGTCGCCCGGGACAGCGCCAAGCGCTCGGCGATGCGGCACATGGTCCGGACGTTCTTCGACGGTTCGGCCGAGCAGGCCATTTCGGCGCTGCTCGACGACTCGTCGGCCCGGCTGTCCGAGGCCGAACTCGATCGGCTGGCGCGCCTCATCGATTCGGCTCGCCGCTCCGGAGCCTAGCCATGAGCCTGTTCTCCTTCCTGGCACTCGAGACGCTCGGCGAGCCGGCAGCGATGCTGCTGATTGCCGATGCCGTGATCAAAGCCACGCTTCTGCTGAGCCTCGCAGGCCTGGTGGCGGCCGTGCTGCGACGCTCGTCGGCGGCGACGCGCCACCTGGTGTGGACGCTCGGGTTGATGTGCGCGCTTGCGGTCCCGGCCCTCTCGCTGGCCGTGCCGCGGTGGCAGCTGCCGATCGTGACCGTCGAACGCGCCGTGCCCGAGCCGCGCCTCGACGCCGGGCGGTCCGTGCCGGCGAACGCGCCGGCTCCACGCCAGTCGCGTCACCAATCGTCGCCGCTCCGTGACGGGGACGCTCCCGGCCGATCCATGCCCGGTGCCCCTTCGCCCGCTCCGCCGGCGGGCACGCCTCTCCTCTCGAACGTCAGCTGGCCGGCCGTCCTCGGGGCCGTCTGGCTGGCCGGTGCGCTCCTGATCGTCGGTCGTCTAGCCGTGGGACTTCTCGCAGTCCAGTGGATGTCGCGGCGGACGGAGGTCGTGACCGATGCTCGGTGGCTGCCGCTCGCGCGGGAACTCGCGGCGGAGGTCGGCGTCAGTCCGCGGCTCACGTTCCTGCGGAGCGCGCGCGCGACAATGCCGATGGCGTGGGGCCTGCTGAAGCCCTCCGTGCTCATGCCGGCGGACGCCGACGGGTGGCCCGTCTCCCGGTTGCGCATCGTCCTTCTGCACGAGCTCGCGCACGTGAAGCGCCGCGACTGTCTGACGCACGCCCTGGCGCAGCTCGCGTGTGCGGTGCACTGGTTCAATCCCCTCGCCTGGGTGGCGGCACGTCGTCTCCGCACCGAGCGCGAGCGGGCCTGCGATGACCTGGTGCTTGCAGCCGGCACACGCGGGTCCGATTACGCCGATCAGCTCCTCGACATTGCCCGGGTGATGCGGGCCGGCCGCTTCCCGGTCGTCATCATGGGCGCGACGCTCGCGATGGCGCACCAGTCCCAGCTCGAGGGCCGGCTCATCGCCATTCTCGATCCGAAGGTGCCGCGGGCCGGACTGTCGCGGCTGCGGGCCGCACTCGCGACCGTGACGGCGGCGTGTGCGGTCCTCCCGTTTGCCGCCGTCCAGCCATGGGCCTACGGCACACCACTGCAGCCGGCGCCGGAACCGACCGCGGTCGTCGGCCCGCCTGCCATCGCCCCGCAGGCCCAGCCGGCCGCGCAGCCGCAGACCGGGTCCAGGCCGCCTGCACCGGATCCGCAGCAGGCGCCCGGTCCGGCGATCCCGGAAGCCGCGGTTCCGGGCGCGACGCAGGCCGCCGTGCAGGCCGCTGTGCAGGGGGCCGTCCAGGGCGTGGTGCAGGGAGCTGCACAGGGCGCGCTGCAAGGTGTTCAGGGCGCTATCGCCTCTCTGGCAGACCTCGACATCGAGGTCGAACAGGACAAAGCCACCTCGAAGACCGACCCGAAGATGATTGCGGCACTCACGGCAGCGCTGAAGGACGTCGACCGTGAAGTGCGCGAGGCGGCCATGCACGCGCTGGTGCAACTGCGCGACCCGGCCATCTTCGAGCCGCTCGTGGCGGCCCTCAAGGACACGTCGGCCGACGTTCGGGAGGCCGCGGCCTCCGGCCTCGCACAGCTCCGCGATCGCCGGGCCGTTCAGCCGCTCGCTGGCGCGCTGAAGGACGAGAACGCGGGCGTGCGCGAGCAGGCGGCGTTCGCGCTCGGACAGCTTCGGGATCCGGCGAGCATCGACGCGCTCATCGGCGCCCTCAAGGACCAGAACCCGAACGTTCGCGAGCAGGCGGCGTTCGCCCTGGGGCAGATCCGCGATCCGCGTTCGGTGGACGGGTTGCTGTCGGCGCTGAAGGACGCAAACGCCAACGTTCGTGAGCAGGCGGCGTTCGCCCTCGGGCAGATTCGCGACAAGCGCGCTGTGGCGGCGCTGGCGGCAGCCATGTCCGACAGCAGCGCCAGCGTCCGCGAGCAGGCCGTCTTCGCGCTGGGCCAGATTCGCGACGCGTCGGCCGTGGACGGCCTGATGACGGCGCTGCACGACACCAACCCGGACGTGCGGCAGCAGGCGGCGTTCGCCCTGGGCCAGCTGCGCGATCGCCGCGCCGTGGAACCCCTGATTTCGGCGCTCAAGGACGCCGACGCGGATGTCCGGGAACAGGCCGCGTTCGGTCTGGGACAGATTCGCGATCGCAGCGCCGTCGAGGCGCTCGTCATCGCGCTGAAGGACAGCGACGCCAGCGTCCGCGAGCAGGTGGCGTTCGCGCTCGGCCAGATTCGCGACCCGCGGGCCATCGACCCGCTCACGAACGCCCTCAAGGATTCGTCGGCATCCGTGCGGCAGCAGGCCGCCTTCGCCCTGGGTCAACTCGCTCGATAACGCAACCGACGGCGCCGCGCGCTCCGGCGCGCAGCGCCACGGGTTCGCCGGGAAGTGCTGATTTTTTAGCAGGAGCAGACATGAGCCCTCTCGCCGTGTTCGTCCGCACACTCCTGAAGTCCAGCGCGATATGCCTGGGCGTCTCGCTCGCGGTGATTCACCCCTCACTCGAACTCTCCCGCTCCGGCTCCGTCACCGCGCGCCAGAGTCCGGCCGAGGCGGCGGTCGACGGGCTGATCGTCGCGCTCAAGGACCGGGACGCGGGTGTCCGCCGGCAGGCTGCCGTCGCCCTGGGCTCGCTCGGCCAGAGCCGCGCCGTGCCCGGCCTCGTCGAGGCGCTGAAGGACGAAAACGCCGACGTCCGCTACCGGGTCGTCGTCGCGCTCGGTGAGATCGGCGATCCCAAGGGGGTTCCCGGGCTCGTTGCCGCGTTGAAGGACGCCGATCCGCGCGTGCGCGCGCGATCCGCCACGTCGCTCGGGGAGATCGGGGATCGCACGGCCGTCGATCCCCTCATGGCGGTCGTCGGTGACGCGAGCGTGGACGTCCGTCGGAAGGCCATCGCCGCGCTGGGCGAGCTGGGAGACGCGCGCTCCGTGCCTGTCATCACCAACGCCCTCAAGGACGACGACGCTGCGGTGCGGCGGCAGGCCGTCATCGCCCTCGCGGAGCTCTCGGGCGGCGAGTCTCCGGACCACCGCGTGCACGCTCCGAACCCCAGACCGAATCCGAATCCGAACCCGAATCCCAATCCGAACCCCAGGCCGAATCCGCGCCCGCGGCCATATTGAGGAAGGTCGAGGCGATGCTGAAACCCGCGGCGGCCAGCGTGGCCGCGCTGCTCACATTGCTCCCCGGCACGAGCGGCGAGCGGTTCGCGGTGCCCACCCAGGCCCGTGGAACACGCGAGCTGTTGAGCGAGCTGCAATCACCTGACCCCGCGGCGCGCGGCCGTGCCGCGTGCGAGCTACGCGAGCGGGGCGATGCCGCCGCCGACGCGCTGCCCCTGCTCGTGGATCTGCTTGCCGACGGCGCTCCGCTGACCGCCACGCTCTGCGAGCGCCGGTGGTGGCAGGGCAATCCGGACGACGTCACGAGCCCCGGCGAGCTGGCGGCGGCCGCCCTGGTCGCGATTGGCTCACGGGCGTTCGCACCCGTGCTCGAGGCGCTCGTGCACGATGCGTGGATCGCGAGGAAGAACGCCGCGTGGGCCCTGGGAGCGCTCGACGACCCGCGAGCCGTGCCGGCGCTCGTGAAAGCGGTGCGCGATCGGGAAGCCGCCGTGCGGCAGCAGGCGGCGTGGGCGCTCGGCGCACTCGACGAGAACGCCGCCGTGCCGGCCCTCACGACGGCCCTGAGCGATGAAGACCCGCGCGTGCGGCGGCAGGCCGCCTGGGCGCTCGGCGCGATCGACGACGCCCGCGGCGTTTCCGCGCTGATCAAGGCGCTCGCCGATCGGGACGACGAGACGCGCGCGCAGGCTGCGTGGGCGCTCGGCGCGATCGACGATCGCCAGGCGATCGAGCCCCTCGTCCGCGCGCTGGCGGGCGACGCCAGCGCACAGGTACGCCAGCAGGCGGCGTGGGCACTCGGCGCAATCGGCGCGTCCGAGGCCGTGGACGGGCTCGTCCCCGCACTCCGGGACGGCAGCCGCGGCGTGCGCGAGCAGGCCGCCTGGGCGCTCGGCGCGATCGGCGACTCGCGCGCGCTGCCGGGCCTGATCGGAGCGCTGAAGGATCAGGACGCAGCCGTCCGCCGGCAGGCCGCGTGGGCGATTGGCACGATCGGAAAGTAGCTGACCACCGGGGGCTGGCGTCACGGCCGTCCAGGCGCCGGGAGGACCCGGCTCGACCTGGTTGATCGCCCTGTGCGCTCTGAGTGAGCCCGCGGGGTTCGTGATACACGTCTGGAGCCTCTTGCGGTACGATCGCGGCGCATGGTCCTGGCGGCCGCCATCATCGGGGCCTTGATCCTGTTGAACGCGCTGTACGTGGCCGCCGAGTTCGCGGCCGTCGGCGCGCGCCGGAGCCGGCTGCGGCGCCTGGCGGAGGACGGCGACAGCCTGGCGGCCCGGGTGCTCCCCGTCGTCGAGGATCCGCGCGCGCTCGACCGCTACATTGCCGCCTCGCAGGTCGGCATCACCCTCAGCAGCCTCGTCATGGGCGCGTACGCCCAGGCCTCGATCGCGCCCAGGGTGACGCCGCTGTTCGTCGAGACACTCGCAGTCGAGCCCCGCACCGCGGAATCCACCGTCGCTCTGGTCGTCCTGCTCACCCTGACGACGCTCCAGATGATTCTCGGCGAGCTGGTCCCCAAGTCCATCGCCCTGCAGGACCCGACGCGGACCGTGCGCTACACGGTCTTACCGATGCAGTGGTCGCTCAGGATTTTCTCGTGGTCCATCCGGCTGCTGAACGGCAGCGGGATCGCCGTGCTGAGACTGCTCGGCATACCTCCCACCGGCCACCGGCACGTGCACTCTCCGGAGGAGATCGCGCTGCTCATCGCGGAGAGCCGGGACGGCGGGCTGCTCGAGCCCCAGGAACAGGTGCGGCTGCATCGGGCGCTCCGGCTCGGCCTGCGCACGGCGCGCCAGCTCATGGTGCCCCGGGATCGACTGGTCGCAATCGAGCTGTCGACGCCGTTCGAGGAAATCGTGCGAGTCGTCGCCGTCAGTGCCTACAGCCGCCTTCCCGTGTATCGCGGCTCGCTGGATCAGATCGTGGGAATCCTGCACATCAAGGATCTCGTGACCGACTACGTCGCTGATTCGCAACGTGCGTCCATT
>DASPFV010000237.1:0-6350 GCA_035620975.1 Vicinamibacterales bacterium | reverse complement strand
TTCGTGCCGCCGAAGCCGAACGAGTTCGAGAGCGCGTACTCGACATCGGCCGAGCGCTTCCGGTTGGGCACGTAGTCGAGGTCGCAGTCGGGATCCGGCGTCTCGTAGTTGATCGTCGGCGGGATCACCTGGTGCTTCACGACGAGCGCGCTGATCGCGGCTTCGAGCCCGCCGGCTGCGCCGAGGAGGTGCCCCGTCATCGACTTGGTGGACGAGATGGCCAGCCTGTAGGCGTGCTCGCCGAACAGGCGCTTGATCGCGAGCGTCTCGAGCCTGTCGTTGTAGGGCGTGGACGTGCCGTGGGCGTTGATGTAGTCGACGTCTTCGGGCGCGACGCCCGCGTCGCGGATCGCCGCCTGCATGACGCGCACGCCCCCGTCGCCGTCCTCGGAGGGAGCGGTGATGTGATACGCGTCGGCCGACATGCCGTAGCCGACGAGCTCGGCGTAGATCGATGCGCCACGCTGAAGCGCGAACTCCAGCTCCTCCAGGATGACGACGCCGGCACCCTCGCCCATGATGAAGCCGTCCCGGTCCTTGTCGAACGGGCGGCTGGCACGGGAGGGATCGTCGTTCCGCGTGGACAGCGCGCGCATCGCCGCGAAGCCGCCAACGCCCATCGGCGTGATCGCGGCCTCGGACCCGCCGGCAATCATCACGTCCGCGTCGCAGCGCCGGATGATCTCGAAGGCGTCGCCGATGGCGTGGGCCGACGCCGAGCAGGCCGTGCACGTGGCCGAGTTGGGACCCTTCGCGCCGAACCGGATCGACACCTGCCCCGCCGCCAGGTTGATGATGGCTGCCGGAATGAAGAAGGGGGAGATGCGCCGGGGACCGCCCTCGAGCAGGGCCTTGTGCTCGCGCTCGATCGTGCTGAACCCGCCGATGCCCGACGCGATGAACACGCCCACTCGCGTCGCCATATCCTCCGTCACCGACAGCCCCGCATCGTCCATCGCGAACTGCGACGCGGCGATGGCGTACTGGATGAAGACGTCCATCTTCTTGACGTCTTTCTTGTCGATGAACCGGAGGGGGTCGAAGCCCTCGACCTCGCCCGCGATGCGGGCGGAGAACTGCGACGCGTCGAACCGGGTGATCGAACGGATCCCGCTGCGCCCCGCGCAGAGCGCGTCCCAGTTCGCCTCGGTGCCTATGCCGAGCGGCGACACGAGACCGACGCCCGTCACGACGACTCGCCTGTGCATCCTCAAGACCGGGGCTCCGCCCCGCACCCCGGCTCGGTCGCTTGCGGGGCCCCAGGCCCCGCGCCGCTCCCTCGCAGGCGCGCCGTGCGCGCCTTGACGGCTGCGTACGTTCGCGGGAAGTTGCAGGGTTCCTGCCGCTGGCCACATGGCGGCTTACTTCTTCTTGCTGTGCGACTCGATGTACTCGATCGCTTCCTTGACGCGCGTGATCTTCTCGGCGTCCTCGTCGGGGATCTCGATGCCGAACTCCTCCTCGAACGCCATGACGAGCTCGACGGTGTCGAGCGAGTCCGCGCCGAGGTCGTCCACGAACGACGCGTCGGGCGTCACTTCCTCTTCATCGACGCCCAGCTGCTCCACGATGATGCTCTTCACTTTCTCGGCGACGGCCATTCAATCCTCCATTTTTTACCGGGGGGCTTCGCCCCGCCGGGCCCCCCATCGCCGTCGCTCGCGGGGGCCCCACTGCCCCGCTCCGCTCCGGCGGGGCGCGCCGCCGGCGCGCCTCACCTTTCAAATTCGGCTCATGGCTCTAGGCTCTGGGCTTTAGAGAGCTGGCTCTCGGCTCTCGGCTCTCGGCTCTCGGCTCTCGGCTCCTGGCTCCTGGCTCCTGGCTCCTGGCTCCTGGCTCCTGGCTCCTGGCTCCTGGCTTCCTGCTCCTTGCGCGCCCCGAGCCACCGAAAGCCCAGAGCCCTGAGCCCAACATCACAAGTACATGCCTCCATTGACGGCCAGAACCTGCCCCGTAATATACGCTGCTTCATCCGAGACCAGGAAACACACAGCCGTCGCCACATCGTCGGGTGTGCCGAGACGCTTGAGCGGGATCCGCGACTCCCAGCTCTCGCGCGACGGCTCGGCAATGGCGCGTGTCATGTCCGTCTCGATCATACCCGGGGAAACCACGTTGACCGTGATGCCGCGCGACGCCACCTCGAGCGCGACGGACTTCGAGAACCCGATCAGCCCGGCTTTGCTGGCAGCATAGTTCGCCTGTCCCGGATTCCCTGCCTGACCTACCACCGAGCTCACGGACACGATTCGTCCGGAACGCTGGCGGATCATCGGTTTCAGCACGGCCTGCGTGAGCGCGAAGGCCGACGTGAGATTGGTGGCCAGCACGGCATCCCAGTCCGCGCGCTTCATCCGGAGCATCAGCCCGTCCCGGGTAATCCCGGCATTGTTCACCAGGATGTCGATGCGCTCGTAACGTTCCAGGATGCCCTTCACCACCGCGTCCACTGCCGCCTCGTCAGTGACGTCGAGCGGAACGGCCTCGGCACGCCCATTCGAGCCGCGGATCTCGTCGGCGACCGCTCGAGCGTGCTCTCCCCTCGCCGCGCAGACGACGATGGCTCCCTGCTGCGCGAGGCGGAGGGCGACGGCCCGCCCTATACCTCGGGAGGCCCCCGTCACGAGCGCGATCCGACCCTCGAGCTTGAAAAGGTGCCTTCCGGCTTCGGGGTTCAAGGTTCCAGGTTCTTGGTTCACGAGATCAGGTTCCCGGTTCAGCGCTCGTGGACCGACTGATCAGCCTGTATTGACGGCAACGCAGAGACGAGCGCATCCAAGCCGCCAGGATCCTCGACGTTGCAGACGGTCACACCGCGCTCAATCTTCCTGATCAGGCCAGACAGCACGGTGCCGGGACCGAGCTCGACGAACGTGCCCACGCCTTCCGCGATGAGGCGGCGGACGACCTGCTCCCACCGAACCGGAGCGGACACCTGGCGGATCAGCGCTTCTATTGAGGATGCAGCGTCCCGCTTCGGTTCGGCATCGACGTTGGCCACCACCGGAAACCGCGGCGGAGCGGTCCTCAGAGCCCGGAGATCGGGGGCGAGGCGCTCCTCGGCGGGCTTCATCAGGGCGCAATGGAACGGCGCGCTGACCGGCAGGGGGATCGCACGCTTCGCGCCGCGCGCCCTCGCCAGCTCCCCGGCCCGCGCGACCGCATCGGCGTGGCCGGCAATCACGATCTGCCCGGGCGCGTTCAGGTTGGCCGGTGACACGACGCGGCCTGGCAGCTCACGCCGCGCGTCGGCACACGCGGCGGCGACGGCCTCCTCATCGGAACCGAGTATGGCGGACATGGCGCCGTCGCCGACTGGAACGGCCTGCTGCATGTATTGACCGCGGCGACGCACGGTATGCAGGGCATCGCCAAACGAAAGGGTACCGGCCGCGACGTGGGCGGAGTACTCGCCAAGGCTGTGCCCGGCCGCGAACGCCGCGCGAACGCCGCGCGACTCCGCGAGGCGCCAGGCCGCAATGCTGGCCGTGAGGACTGCCGGTTGGGTGTTCTCGGTCAACAGAAGCTTCTCTTCGGGGCCTTCGAAGCACAGCCGGCTGAGCGGCTCGGCCAGCGCCTCGTCCGCTTCGGCGAACGTCTGCCGGCAGATCGGGAACGCATCCGCGAGCGCCTTGCCCATGCCCACTTTCTGGGCACCCTGACCGGGAAACACGACCGCAAGCAGGTGACAGGCGGCCACCTACCGCTTCGTCCCTTCTTCTCTCCGTGCCGTCATTCCTTCGTCATTCACCGTAGGTAGCGCCGCCCGCCGCGTGCGCACAGCGAACGGAATCCCGGGCAAACCAATCTTTGATTGTATGCGATTTCCGGCGGAATCGCGTGGCCAGTTCACGGCGAGCGCCCGCCGGAGTGTTGGCGAAGGCGGAAGCGGTGGGCGGGAAGCTGAAGAACGCGCTCCGTCGACGAGGTCCGTCGGGGACGAAAGCGCGCGAGGGAGCGTAAGCGAACGAGCCACGCGAGCGGAGCGGGGCTTGGGGCCCCCGCGAGCGCCCGCCTCCGCGGTCCGCGAATCAAGGCGCGACCGGCTCCGGCGAGGTCCGCCGTAGCCTTGGCGAAGGCGGAAGCGTGAAAGGGGGTCCGGGGGACGAAGTCCCCCGGTAAATCACGACGACCGGGCGGCAACGGCGGCGACCTCCAGCGACAGCTTGTCCACGAGGCCGTCGGCGACGACCTTCGAGGCCATCATCACGGCGTTGCGCACTGCCTTCGCGGACGACCGTCCGTGTCCGACGACGCAGTGCCCGTTGACGCCGACGAGGGGGGCGCCGCCATATTCGGAGTAGTCGACGCGCTTGCGAAAACGGCGGAACGCCTGCCGCGAAAGCAGGTAGCCGACACGGGTACCGAAGGTGGACGACAGCTCCTCGTGCAGGAGGTGCTCGACGGTCTCGACGAGACCCTCGCTGATCTTGAGCGTGACGTTACCGGTGAAGCCGTCGCAGACGATGACGTCGGCGTGCCCTGCGTAGACGTGTCGCCCCTCGACATTGCCCACGAAGTTCACCGGGGCCGACTTCAGGAGCTGGTGCGCCTCGCGGGTCAGCTCGTTGCCCTTGCTCTCTTCCTCGCCGACCGAGAGGAGCCCGACGCGCGGCGACGCGCAGCCGAGCGCGACCCGCGCGTACGCGGAGCCCATGACCGCGAACTGGACGAGGTGCTGCGGCCGGCACTCGACGCTGGCCCCCGAATCGAGCAGGACGGCGGGGGTGCGGCGGGTCGGGATGACCGTCGCAAGAGCCGGTCGATCCACACCCGACAGACGGCCGAAGGCGCCAAGGGCAGCGAGGACGGAGGCGCCGGTGTGGCCGGCACTGAAGAGTGCCGATGCCCGGCCGTCGCGGACGGCATCGGCAGCCACGCGAATGGACGCGCGGGGCTTGCTCCGCAGTGCGGCGGAGGCCTGTTCCCGCATCTCGACCCGGTCCGGCGCGTCCAGCAATTGCAGGTCGAGCGCCGCGGCCCCCGGATGCCTGGCCAGCTCCCGCTCAATCGTGTCGATCGGGCCCACGAGCAGCAGCCCGATCTGCGCGTGGCGGGCGGCCACGAGCGCTCCCGCCACGATGCCAGCGGGGGCGTGATCGCCGCCCATCACGTCTATGGCTATCCGCAATCTCGGGCTCCCGGCTCAAGGCTCCTGGCTCAGGACTCCAGGCTCAAGACTCCTGGCTCGAGGCTCTTGGCCCAAGGCTCTTGGCCTAAGGCTCCTGGCTCAAGGTTCTGGTTTCCTGCTGCTGGTGGTTCCGCGAACCACAGAACCTTAACCCGAAGAAGGCATCAGCCTTCGTCGACGGCCCGCACCTGACGGCCGCTGTAGTAGCCGCAGTGCGGGCAGACCTGGTGAGGCGCCTTGCTCTCCTGGCACTGGGGACACACGCCGACGGGGACGGGCTTCAGCGCATCATGGGTACGGCGCTTGGCTGTCCGGGTCTTCGAGTGTCGCCGTTTGGGATTGGGCATTTCTAGCTCTCCTTCTCTCGATCTCTCGCCAGCAGCCCCTTGAGCGGCGCCAGGCGCGGATCCTCCCACTTCGACGAGTGGTCGCAGTCCGTCCGGTTCAGGTTTCCACCGCAGACCGGGCACAGGCCCCGGCACGCCTCGTCGTGGAGCGGCTTCATCGGCAACGCGAGCTGGAGCTGCTCCCGCAGCAGATCGATCACGTCAAGGACGCCATCGCGGTAGTACGCGGTTGTCAGGTCTTCCTCTTCGATTTCGCGCTCACCTTCGCCGGCGTTCGCCGTCTGGGGGAAGTACCGCAGATCGAACGAGGCCTCCACAGGGAGCTCGAACGGCTCCAGGCACCGGCTGCAGTCGAGCTCGAGCCGGGTCCGGAAGCTTCCCGTCACGTGGAAGACATCGTCACCCGCCTTCTGGACGTCCATCGACAGCTCGACCGGCGCGATCAGGCGATACTGGTCGTCCTGGGGCTCGAACGCGGACGACGGGAGCGCGCGCTCGACGTGCTCGCGCTGGCCCTGCAACTTGTTGAGGTCGAGGAGCATGCGACTACGGGCCCGGTGGCTCGGGCGGGAACCGCCTATTATACTCCGATCCGACTGCGCCCAGGTCGGGCCCCCAATCACGAGACGACCCAGCCACTCTCCGACCGATCCAGAAAGAAATTACACGCCCCATGCGCCATCCACTGCCGGGCAGACCGAAGTCCGTCAGAAGGTTGACCGACAGAACTGTATGTAAGAATTTCCTGCCAGATCGTGCAGATCGACGATCGAGCTCGAGGGTACCCGCCTTGCTCGAGTCGAGTGCATGCGTGGTCTCCTTCACTCTTCAGCCGTGGCGCTCGTCCTCGTCGGTGTGACGACGCCTGCCTT
>DASPFV010000236.1:0-17450 GCA_035620975.1 Vicinamibacterales bacterium | reverse complement strand
GGTCCCCGCGTCTCGCCCACGACGACGGCGTTCACGCGCGCGTTCGCCACGTAGGGGGCCCCCGCGTGCACCTCGCCGTTGTCCGTCTCGATGAACAGGACCTGTTCGAGCGTCAGGGCCGTCCCGGGCTCGCCGAGGCGTCCGTCCACGAGGGCCGGCCCCCCGGGAACGACCCGGAGCTGGCGTCCTCTCGACTGAATGATGGCGTACATACCGATGATCCGTGAAAAAGGACTAGTTTATACCCGAAATTACTCGTATGTAAAGACTTCCCGGCCCTGGCGGCGCTGCGGCGCGGGGCGTTCCAGTCTGCGCGGAAGGCACGCGGAGCAGGGGAGCGGAGCCGCCGCCTCTCAGTGCAGGAGCACGCGGGTGCCCCGGATCTTCTGGCTGCTGAGGGCGCTCAGGAAGTTCGGCACCAGTCGATCCATCAGTTCGAAATAGGACGACAGAGCCGGCGTGTTCTGCTGCGCGTTGTAGAGAATCTCTTCGCGGAACGTTTCCGAGTACAGGGTCGACCCCGTTCGCCCGTCGATGAAGATGAACTTGGGCGTCAGAATGAACCCCTTCCGCTCGACGTACGTGCGCACCGGAATGACACGGCGGCGTCCGAACTGGTCGTAGACCTCGCGGTTGTCCATGACGAAGCCGGAGGCCTGATGCGGCGTGAACAGCACCGTGCCCGTGACGATGAGCGGGTTCTGGTACTCCTCGCCGATCCGCTTCCAGAACGCCACGTTGGCGAAGATGCCCTGGAACCGTTCGAGATCCCTCTCGTTCCGGATGCTCGGGCCCGCGTCCGGCTGCGCGGACTGCTGGCCATCGGCGGCCCCGCCCGGCGCCTCGTTGCTCGCGCGCTCCTTGTTCTGGGTCGACGCGAGCTCGGCCAGCGGCAGCACCTCGGCTTCGATCACGCGCAGCGTCGACTTCGTCCGGAGCTGGCTCCTCAGCAGCCTCACGGTCTCGAGGTTCGCGTCGACGTCCTCGGTGCCTCCGCTGATGAAGCCCGCGATGAGCACGCGCTGGAATCCCGAGACGTCCATCTTCGGCTGGATGGGCGTTTCAATCGGGATCTCGTAATAGCTCGTGCAGGCAGCCGTGCCGCACAGCACCACGAGGCTAGCGATCGCGGCGGCGTTTCGTGCGGTCATTGATCTCTTTGAACAGATCGTAGTTCTGCCGGATCATCGCGTTCTTCGGATCCAGCTTGACGGCGCGCTCGTAGGCTTCCCCGGCCTTCTCGAAATCTCCCTGCTGCTCGTACGCGATCGCGAGATTGTTCCAGGCGGGCGCATATGACGGATCGAGCTGGACCGCCTTCTCCCAGCGATAGGCGGCTTCCTTCCAGAGCCCGCTCTGCGCGACCTTGATGCCGAACTCGACCTGCTCCTTGGCCTCCGAGCGCGCGTCCCCGGCACCGACGGAAGCGGGAAGCGCGACGACCGTTGCCGCTGCGACGACAAAGGCTCGAAGGAGCATGGCTGAGAGGTCCACTATAGCACCGGAATCCCGCACCGCAACTGATTTCGGAGCAATGCACGTACCACGATTGCGTGCGGCCGGCTCATCGGCCGTGCCGCCGGATCCGCGCAAATTCGTAAGCGCCCGACGAGGGACGTAATCGCTTCCGCCCCGCGTTTGCAGAGGGCGACCCCGGGCCTCATAATTGAGGACGAGGGGTCGGGCTTCGAGGCTGCAGCCGCAGTCCGGGCGCCGCCCCCGGGGCGTCACTCCGAGATTGCGGCGCAGCCCGCGAGGTGCCACATGGACCTCCGGATCACCGTCGCCGCGTCGATGCTGCCCGCCTCGCGCACTCGCGCCGCGAGCGCCTTCAAATCGATCTGCCAGCAGTCTCGCGCCGAGCCGCTCATCGAGCTGCTGGAGGCCTGCGGCCTCCCGGCCCCAACACATCGGGCACTGCTTCGCGAGGCTCTCGACAGGGCCGACGATGCACTGGAGTCGGCCGAGCGACTGGGAATGGCACCGGTCGTGCTGACCGACGGACGTTACCCCACACTGCTGGCCTGCATTCCGGACCCCCCGCCCGTGCTCTGGGTGCGCGGGGATCCTGCCGTCATCTCCCGGCCGACTGTCGCCATCGTCGGATCGAGGGCGGCTACCGGCTATGCGCAGGAGGTGGCCGGCCGCCTGGCGGGCGAGCTGGCTGAGCGGGGGCTGGTAGTCTCGAGCGGGCTTGCCCGCGGGGTCGACTCGGCCGCCCACCGCGGCTGTCTCGAAGGCGGCGGGCTGTCGGTCGCCGTTCTGGGGTCTGGGCTCGATCGCATCTATCCGCCGGAGCACGGCGGGCTGGCCGTAAGCATCAGTCGGCAAGGCGCTTTGGTGAGCGAGCTCGGACCGGGGGCGGCCCCCCTTCCCGAGCATTTTCCGCTGCGCAACCGGATCATCAGCGGGATCTCCCTCGCGGTCGTCGTCGTCGAAGCCTCGGAGAAGAGCGGCTCGCTCATCACGGCCCGGTGCGCGCTGGAGCAGGGCCGCGACGTGATGGCCGTTCCCGGCAACGTGCTGTCGGGCCGGAACCGGGGATCCCACGGCCTGCTCAAGGACGGCGCAAAGGTCGTCGAGACAGCGGACGATATTCTTGAAGAGCTCGGCTGGCCCGCCCGGAAGTCCGACCCGGTCCAGGCGTCGTCCAGAAGCCTGGAGACAGATCCGCTGCTGACACGGATGGACGAGGGAGAGGTTTACAGGCTGGAGGAGCTCGTCGAGCGCACCGGATGGGCCGCGCACAAGCTCCTGCCGCGGCTGATGGATCTGGAGTTGAGGGGGAGCGTGAGCAGTCTGGGCGCCGGGCGGTTCAGCCGGACGGCGAAATGACCTGGTACGGGAAGGTCTGGTAACGTAGGTTTCTGTATGGCTAAGTCACTCGTCGTGGTGGAGTCGCCGGCGAAGGCGAAGACCATCAATAAATATCTGGGCCGGAACTACAAGGTCGTCGCCTCGATGGGGCACGTCCGGGATCTGCCCAAGAGCAAGCTGGGAGTGGACATCGAGGAAGGCTTCGAGCCCTCGTACGAGGTCATCGCCAGCCGCAAGAAGGTTCTCAAGGACCTGAAGGACGCCGCCAAGGAGGCCACCGAGATCTTCGTGGCCACCGACCCGGACCGCGAAGGCGAGGCCATCGGCTGGCACCTGGCCGAGGAGCTCGGCACGGGGAACCGGAAGAAGATCCGGCGGCTCATGTTCAACGAGATCACCAAGAAAGGGGTGCTCGCGGCCATGGAGCACCCCACGACCATCAACAAGCAGATGGTCGACGCGCAGCAGGCTCGGCGCGTGCTCGATCGGCTGGTGGGATACAAGATCAGCCCGCTCCTCTGGGAAAAGGTGCGCCGCGGCCTCAGTGCCGGGCGCGTGCAGTCGGTGGCGCTCAAGCTCGTCTGCGATCGCGAGCGCGAGATCGAGCGCTTCGTCGCGGAGGAGTACTGGATCATCACTGCCCGGCTCGCCGGTCCGGTGCCGCCGGAGTTCGACGCGCGCCTGTTCAAGCGGGACGGGGCGAACGTCAAGGTCGGCAACGGGGCCGAGTCGAATGCGATTCTCGCTGATCTGCGGACCGCCGACTGGATCGTCAGCTCCGTCACGACGAAAGAGCGCCGGAAGGGCGCCGTGCCCCCCTTCATCACGAGCAAGCTGCAGCAGGCGTCGCGCTTCCCGGTCAAGAAGACGATGATGATTGCCCAGCAGCTGTACGAAGGGGTCGAGCTGCCGGGCGAAGGCGCGGTCGGTCTCATCACGTACATGCGGACGGACTCGACGCGGGTCTCCGACCAGGCGCTCGCCGACGTCCGCGAGTTCATCGGTCAGCGGTTCGGACCGGACTACGTGCCGGAGAAGCCCACCTACTACCGGGCCAAGGCGGACGCGCAGGACGCACACGAGGCGATCCGGCCGACCTCGATGCAGTACCACCCCGAGGAAGTACGCCCTCACCTGACCTCGGACCAGTTCTATCTCTACCGGCTCATCTGGAACCGCTTCGTGGCGTCCCAGATGCCGGCGGCCACGTTCGATGAAACGACGGTCGACATCGCGGCGGCGCAGTATCTGTTCCGCGTGAAGGGATCGGTGCCGAAGTTCGCGGGCTGGATGGCGGTCTACAACGTCGATCAGCCGCAGGCCGGCGAACCGCGGTCCGACGGTCCGGGTCCCGATGCGGCCGCGGCAGAGGATGACGAGGCAGCTGGCGTGCTGCCGGCGCTCGCGGAAGGGGATCGGCTGGAGCTGAAAGAGCTGAAGCCGGAGCAGAAGTTCACGCAGCCGCCGCCCCGCTACAGCGAGGCGACGCTCGTCAAGGCGATGGAGGAGAACGGCATCGGCCGTCCGAGCACGTACGCGTCGATCATCAGCGTCATCCAGGCACGCGAGTACGTGAACAAGATCGAGGGCCGCTTCAAGCCGACGATGCTCGGCATGATGCTCGTCGAGAAGCTGCTCAGCCCGGCGTTCGACGACATCCTCGACGTGGAGTACACGCGGAACCTCGAGGAGGACCTCGACAAGATCGAGGCCGGGGAGGAGAACTACCAGACGACGCTCGAGAGCTTCTACAAGAAATTCGCGAAGGACCTGAAGCGCGCCCAGAAAGAGATGGTCAACCTCAAAGAAGGCCAGCCGACGGAGGAGGTCTGCGACAAGTGCGGCGCAACGATGGTGATCAAGGCCGGCAAGTTCGGGCTGTTCCTCGCCTGCAGCGCCTACCCGGACTGCGAGAACACCCGTGAGCTCGAGAAGCCGGAGGCAGGCGCCGAAGGCGACATCGACGAGGCGTGCGAGAACTGCGGCAGGCCCATGGTCGTCAAGCGCGGACGGTTCGGCCAGTTCCTGGCCTGCACCGGGTATCCCGAGTGCAAGACGACCCGGAAGATCATCACGACCAAGCAGGGTGTCACCGCGGCGAAGCCCGATCAGATTCTCGACGAGAAGTGTCCGAAGTGCGGGTCGAATCTCGTGCTGAAGCACGGCCGCTTCGGCGAGTTCACCGCGTGCACGGGCTATCCGGCCTGCAAGTACGTCAAGCAGAAGCTGACGGGCGTGACCTGCCCGAAGGACGGCGGCGACATCGTCGAGAAGAAATCCCGGCGCGGAAAGGTGTTCTATGGCTGCGCCAACTATCCCGACTGCGACTTCACGCTGTGGAAGAAGCCGGTTCCGGAGAAATGCCCCGAGTGCGGTGCTCCGTACCTGGTCGAGCGGATCACGAAACGCCACGGGCGGCAGCTGATCTGCCAGAACGAGGACTGCGAGTACGTACGCGGCGTCGAGGAGCCGGCCGAACCCGTGCCCGCCTGATCCCGTCCCCATGGTTCACATCATCGGCGGCGGCCTCGCCGGCAGCGAGGCGGCGTGGCAGGCCGCGGGGGCCGGCGCGCCGGTCATCCTGCACGAGATGCGGCCGGTGCGCCCGACCGCGGTCCACAAGACGGACGGGCTCGCCGAACTGGTCTGCAGCAACTCGTTCCGCGGGGACAAGCTCGATAACGCGGTCGGCCTGCTGAAGGAGGAGATGCGGCGGCTGGGTTCGGTGGTCATGCGCGCCGCCGACGAGGCCCGCGTTCCGGCCGGCGCCGCGCTGGCGGTCGACCGGGAGCGGTTCTCCCGGGCCGTGACGCGCGCGATTTCGACGCACCCGCTGATCACCATCGTGCGCGAGGAGGTGCCGCGCGTCCCGCGCGATCTCGTCGAGCCCGTGATCATCGCCACCGGTCCGCTCACGTCGGAAAGCCTGTCGCGCGACATCGCCGCGCTCGTCGGAGCGGACCACCTCTATTTCTACGACGCGATCAGCCCGATCGTCCTGGCCGAGAGCATCGATCGCACGCGGGTCTTCCGCGCGTCCCGCTGGGGGCGGAGCCTGCGCCCGCAGTCCTCGCCCGAAGGGGCCGGTTGCGGGATCGACGATGGGGAAGGTGACTACCTGAACTGCCCGCTCAGCGCGGCGGAGTACGCGCGCTTCTACGAGGCCCTCATGTCGGCGGAAAAGGCGGGCGTACGCGAGCTCGACGATCCGAAGTTCTTCGAAGGATGTCTGCCGATCGAAGTGATGGCGGCGCGCGGCGTGGAAACGCTCCGCTTCGGGCCCATGAAGCCCGTCGGCCTCGTGGACCCTCGTACCGGGCGCGAGCCCCACGCCGTGGTGCAGCTGCGCCAGGACGATCTGGCGGGCGATCATTATTCGCTCGTGGGTTTCCAGACGCAGATGAAGTGGGGCGACCAGGGACGCGTGCTGCGCCTGATTCCGGGGCTCGAGCAGGCCGAGTTCGTGCGGTTCGGGATGATCCACCGCAACACGTACATCAATGGGCCCGCCGTGCTCCGCGAGACCTGGCAGACGCGGGCGGACGAGCGGCTGTTCTTCGCCGGGCAGATCTCGGGGGTCGAGGGATACGTCGAGTCGGCCGCGTCAGGGCTGATCGCCGGCCGCAATGCCGCCGCGCTGGTCCAGGGGCAGCCGCTGTCCGTGCCGCCGAGGACGACCGCGATCGGCGCGCTCGCGTACTACGTCTCGCACGCGAACCCGAAGCACTACGATCCGAGCAATATCACGTTCGGGATCATGGCGCCGATCGACGACCGGCTGGTGCGCGAGATGAGACGCGCGGCGAAGGAGAACAGCAGGGAGCGCGCTGGAAGGGAGGCCGGCGAAGCCGGGCGGCCGAGCGCGAGCGAGCGGGGGTGGGGCCCCGCGAGCACCAAGAAAGAAGCCCGCAAACTGGCGCTCTCGTCGCGCGCGCTGGCGGACCTGCAGACGTGGATGCGTGACGTCCAGCGGCAACCGGTCACCAGATGAAGAAAACAGCGGACCGCGAGGCGAGCTCCGCGATGGTGGAGTCCATCGAGGGCTTCCTCGAGCACCTGCGCCTGAACGAGAACGCGTCCACGCACACCGTCCGGGCCTACGAAGGAGACCTCGCGCAGTTCGCCGCGTTCCTCAGCGAGCGGCTCGGCCGCCGCCGCACGGAGCTCCAGGCCTCAGATTTCGATCACCAGCGCGTCCGCGAGTTCCTGGGCGAGCTGCATCGCCGCGGGCACATGCGCTCGTCGGCCGCTCGCAAGCTGGCGGCCATTCGCGCCTACGGCCGATATCTGCACCGCGAGGGGATGGTGGACGGCGATCCCGCCGCGCTGGTGGGCACGCCGCGGCGCGAGCATCGGCTGCCGGCGCACCTGGGCGAAGGAGAGATGGCCCGGCTGCTGGAACTGCCCGACGCGGGCCAGCCCCTCGGGCGGCGCGACCGCGCGATCCTGGAGCTGTTCTACGCCTCGGGGCTGCGTCTGAGCGAGCTGGTCGGCCTCGATCTCGACGACGTCAACCTGGGCGGGCGTGTCGTGCGGGTGCTGGGCAAGGGGCGGAAGGAGCGGCTGGTGCCCTTCAACCGCAACGCCGAGGAGGCACTTCGCGCCTGGCTGCGGGACCGCGAGCGCTTCCGCGAGGCGTGGCACGAGGCGGCTGCCGCTGGCGTGAGCCGCCGCCGGGCGCGGGGGCTGCGGCCGTCAGCGGCGGCGCGGCGGCCGCGCGAGCCGGTGTTCCTGAACTACCAGGGCGGGCGCCTGTCGACGCGCAGCGTGGATCGGCTCGTGCGGCGTTACGTGGCCGCGTGCAGCACGCGCTTCGGCATCAGCCCCCACGCCCTGCGGCACTCGTTCGCCACGCACCTGCTCCAGCGCGGAGCGGACCTGCGGGCGATCCAGGAGCTGCTCGGCCACGCGCGGCTCAGCACCACCCAGCGCTACACGCACGTGAACGCGGCACAGCTGATGGATGCGTACAAAAAGGCGCACCCGAAAGCCTGAAAACGGATTCAGCAGCTGAGCCCGCCGTCGCAGCGCTCGAAAGCCGCGCGGCGATGTATCTGACGCACGAACGCAACTGACTGCCGGGATCAGGTCGTCAGCGCCGGCTCGATGAGCGGCTGGGGTCTCCGGCCGCGTGCGTAGTCGATCCCGAGCGTCTTGATCTTGTAGTTCATCACGCGGGGGCTGATCGACAGCAGCTCCGCCGCGTCCTTCTGCACCCAGTTCGACATCTTCAGCGCCTCGATGAGCGCCTGGCGCTCGATCTCCTCGAGCGCGATGCCCGTGGGCGGGATCTTCACGACGGGGCTCGCGTCGCCCGAGCTGGGCGTGGTGGACAGCTCGCCCAGGCGGAGGTCCGCGCTCGAGAGCAGCGGGCCTTCCGTCAGCAGCACCGCGCGCTCGATGGAGTTCTCGAGCTCCCGGATGTTGCCCGGCCAGTTGTAGCGCATGAGCAGTTTCAGCGCGTCCGGGGAGAGCCCGTCGATCCGCTTCTTCAGCTCGCCGGCGAAGCGCCGGAGGAAGAACGACGCGAGCTGCTGGATGTCTTCCTTCCGCTCGCGGAGCGGCGGCATGTCGATCGAGACGACGTTCAGGCGGTAATAAAGGTCCTCGCGGAACTGGCCGTTCGCCACCATCTGCGGCAGGTTCCGGTTCGTCGCGGTGATGACCCGGACGTCCACGCGGAGCGTCCGCGTGCCGCCCAGCCGCTCGAACTCGTGCTCCTGGAGCACGCGCAGGATCTTGGCCTGGGTGTTCGCGCTCATGTCGCCGACCTCGTCCAGGAACAGCGTGCCGCCGTCCGCCTGCTCGAAGCGGCCCACGCGCTGCTTGTCGGCGCCGGTGAACGCCCCCTTCTCGTGGCCGAAGAGCTCGGACTCGAGCAGGTTCTCCTGGAGCGCCGCGCAGTTCACCTTCACGAAGTTCCGGCCGGCGCGCATGGAGTTGTGGTGGATGGCCCCCGCGATCAGCTCCTTGCCCGTCCCCGTCTCGCCGCGGATGAGCACCGTCGTGTTGCTCTTCGCCACTTTCTTCACGATCGACAGCACGGACTGCAGCGCGCCGCTCGCCCCCACGATCCGGTCGAAGTCGTAGATGTCCTGCTGCGTGTGCCGGAGGTACTCGATCTCGTGCTTCAGCCGGCGGTGCTCGATGGCCTTCTCGACCTTGAGCTCCATCTCCTCGATCTCGAACGGCTTCTGCACGTAGTCGAAGGCGCCGATCTTCATCGCTTCGACCGCGGTGTGGACCGAGCCGAACGCCGTCATCAGGATGACGGCGGTCGTCGGGTGCAGCGACTTGGCCGTGCGCAGCACGTCGAGCCCGTCGCTCCCGCCCATCTTCAGATCGCTCACGACGACGTCGAACTGGCCCTCGTGGAGCTTCTCGATGGCCACGTTGCCGTTGGGCGCCTCGTCCACCTCGTGATGCGCATCCGACAGCGCGCGAACGATGCCGCGCCGCAAGGAGTCGTGGTCGTCTGCCACCAGAATCCGGCCCATGTCTGCCTCTCAGTTACGTCGAACGCCCTGATCCCCGATCCCCGGCGCCCGATCCCCGCTCACCTGAACAACTGATGGTTCCCCGATACCGGCAGCGTGACGCGGAAGCGGGTCCCGCCCGCCGGACGGCCGCTCACGTCGATGCGTCCGTCGTGCGCGTCCACGATCTTCCGCACGATCGCCAGGCCCAGCCCCGAACCCTGCGGCTTGGTCGTGAAGAAAGGACTGAAGATGCGGTCCATCACATCGGGCGGCACGCCCGGACCGTCGTCGGAGACGTCGACCTGGACGTACGGGCCGGTGTGGCCCTCGCTGCCCCCGAAGAGCTCCTCCTCGACGAGCGCGGCGGCGTCGATTCGCACCGTACCCCGGCCGTTCAAGGCCTCGAATGCATTGGTGAGCAGATTCGTGAAGAGCTGGCGCAGCTGCTGCGAGTCACCGGTAATGGCCGCGATGTCGTCCTGGAGCGCCACCTCGACGCTCGCCGCTCCACGGGGCGCGTGGCTCTCGGCGAGAGAGACCGCGTCGTCGATCACGTCCCTGAGCGAGATGCGCTCGACCTGCAGCCGGATCGGGCGGACGAACTCGAGCACCTCGAGCACGATCGAGTTCGCCATCTTCGCTTCCTTGATGATGTCGCCCAGGATGGACTGTGCGTCGGGCGAGTCGGTCAGCTGGCGCTTGAGAATGCCCGCCATCACTTCGATTCCCGCCAGGGGGTTCTTGACCTCGTGCGCGATAGCCGCGGCCATCTCGCCCAGGGCGGCGAGCCGGTCCCGGAGCCGTTCGCGCTCTTCCAGCTGCTCGACGCGCGTCAGGTCCTTGAAGAACAGGGTGGCCCCGGTGAGCCGGCCCCGGGCGTCCCGGACCTGCGAGAGCGTATAGCCGATGACCTTGCCGATGTTCCTGAGGCGGAGCTCAGCGCGGTTGGGCAGGTGCGACAGCTCGAATGCGCTTGCAATGATTCGCGCCAGCTCCGGGTGGTCGCTGAGCACGCGTGTGAACGGCCGGCCGACGTCGGCGGCGCGCGGCGTCAGCCCGAGGATCCGGTAGGCGACCTCGTTCATGACGGCGACCCGGCCGTCGAGCGTCACGGCCAGGACGCCGTTGCGGAGGTTCCAGACCAGATCGCGGTAGAAGTCCTCGGGCGCAATGCCCCTGACACGGGAAGGCCTGGCGGGAGACCCGGCGCCACGACCCGAGGTACGGGCCCGTTCCGCCGGCTTCCGTGATTTGGCCATGCTGCTGGCGCCCTCCGTGCCCCGGGGATCGCCGCCGGACAGTCGGGAGACGGGTACGAGACAGAACTCGACCGCTCCGTCGGCGGGCAATATTGTAATCGGGCGATCCTCAGCAGCCAAACTGTTTTCCATGTTCGACTTACGGCTCGCGGCCGCAGTGCGGGGCAGTTCGGGCCGGGTGGACGCCGCTCGCGCGCACTCGTCCCGGCTCAGGCGGCGGGGGGGCAAAGCGTGTGCCCGGCTGGCACAGGCCATTCACGCGGGTTTGCTGGATGTTTCCAACAAGAGAAGAGAGGGTGGTCGAGCTGATGATTACAAATCTGCCACTCGATTACAGATCTGTCTGTAGAGCCTCCCATTGGTTCATCAGGTCGCCGACCTCCCACATCAATGCCTGGTGACGGTCGATCAGCGGCTGCGCCGAGTCCCGGTTCTCGTAGAAGCCGGGCTGGGACATCGATGCCTCGATATCTTTGATTGCCTGCTCCCGATCGGCAATGCGGGCTTCCAGTTCATCGATGCGGCGGCGGCGGGCATCCTCGTTCTTCCGCTGACGACGCGCCTCGGCCTCCCGACGCTTGCGCTCGTGGTAGCCGGGCTGGCTCTCCGCCTGCGCCGCTTTGTTGCGCCCGCCGTCCCGCTTTGCTGCCTTCCTGCTTTCGCTGTTGACCGGGGCTGCCGCTGGGGGCGCCGGCGGAGCACTCTGCGCGACGCTCTCGTTCGCGGCGGCGGCCCTGTGCCTGCGGCTCCACAGAAACTCCTCGTAGTTGCCCGGGTAGACGAGGGCCTGCCCGTGCCCGATCTCCACAACTTTGGTGGCCAGCTTGTCTACGAAGTACCGGTCGTGCGACACGAAGACGAGCGTGCCGCCGAAGTCCTCGAGCGCTTCGAGCAGCACGTCCTTCGAATCGAGGTCCAGGTGGTTCGTCGGCTCGTCGAGCAGCAGGGTATTCGACGGCCTCAGCAGCATGCGCGCGACTGCCAGCCGCGTCCGCTCGCCTCCCGAGAGCACGCGCACGGGCTTCTCCACGTCGTCGCCCGAAAAGAGGAAGCCGCCGAGGATGTTCCGGATCTGCGGCACCATGTGCATCGGCGCGTCTCCGGCGAGCGTCTGGTAGACGGTCAGCATCGGATCCAGTCGCGTGGCCTCGTCCTGCGCGAAGTACTGCATGACGACGTGGTGGCCTTCGGTGCGTGTGCCGGTGTCGGGCGGCTCGACGCCCGAGAGCATCCGCATGAGCGTGGACTTGCCGGCGCCGTTGGGCCCGATCAGCGCCAGCCGATCGCCGCGCTCGATGTGGAGGGTAATCCGGTCGAACACGCGAGCGGGGCCGTAGGCCTTGGATGCGCTTTTCAGCTCCAGGACCAGGCGGCCGCTCTTCACGCAGTCGGGGAACTTGAAGTGCACGCGCTTTCGCTCGGGCGGAATCTCGATCGGCACGACCTTCTCGAGCATCTTGATCCGGCTCTGCACCTGCGCGGCCTTGGTCGCCTGGTAGCGGAAACGATTGATGAACGCTTCCATGCGCGCCACTTCCTCGTCCTGGTCGCGCTTCTGCTGGCGGAGCCGCTCCATCCGCGCCTCACGCTCGCGAAGGTAGGCGCTGTAGTTCCCGGGGTAGTCGGTGAGCCGCCGCAGCCCGATCTCGGTGGTGCGCGTGACGACCGCGTCGAGGAAGAACCGATCGTGCGACACCAGGATGACGGCGTGCGGATAGTCCACGAGGTACTCCTCGAGCCAGTTCCGCGCGTCCAGGTCGAGGTGGTTGGTAGGCTCGTCCAGCAGGAGCAGTCCGGGCCGGCCGAGCAGGAGACGCGCCAGGGCGATGCGCATCTGCCATCCGCCCGAGAACGCCTCGGTAGGCCGCTGGAGATCGTCGGCGGTGAAGCCCAGGCCGCGCAGGACGGTGGTGATCTTCAGGTCGATGCTGTACCCCTCCGCCCGGCGGAAGCTCTCCTGCAGCTCGGAGTACCGTGTCAGCATCGCCGCGTGCGCCGCCTCGTCCTCCATCTCGTCCGCGAGGCGATCCTCCAGCCCGGCAATCTCCGCCCGCATCTGCAGCAGGGGCTCGAAGGCGAGGCCGGCCTCCTCGACGAGCGTGCGACCACTGTGCGTGAGGCCGTCCTGGGGCAGGTACCCGATCGTCATGGCCGCCGGCTTGACGACCTGGCCGCTGTCGGGCTCTTCGAGCCCGGCCAGCATCTTCAGCAGCGTGGTCTTTCCGGCGCCGTTCGGACCCGCCAGGCCCACGCGCTCGCGGTCGTCAATCTGCCAGGTGACGTTCTCGAGCAATACTCGAGCGCCGAACGCCTTGTTGAGACTCGAGAGCTGGATCATCCCTGAATGTGTCTGGCAGGACGCTGAGCCATGCTCCCTGCATGAGCTCGGAAACGGCAAAGCTCGGCTACGTTCGTCCCCTGCTGTGTACGTCCCCGGTCTGTCTGTGTTTGTCCGTGTTGTTCCGTGGCCCTGTACGGTCCGTGTCCGTCCGTGGCGGACTAAAGGTCGATTTTAGCGCAGCGCACCCCCGCCGCGCGCTTCCTCACGGCCCCGTCGGCGGCAGCTGGCGCGAGGCTATTGTCCGTCCGAAGCCCTTCCTGTCATATCCAGTCATCTTCAGGCCGTCACGCTTCTGTCCTTAGCGGAAGTCCGCACCGGCGGCACGATCTTCGGACCCCGGAGTCGGCATGCGGAGCCCTCTCTGGGCTGTCATCGTGTCTGCCGTGCTGCCCGCGGGATCCGATCTGACGGCCCAGACCACCGGCGCCGCCATCGTCCGGGCGAGTTTTGCAGAGCGGACGGCCATCCAGGTGTCCGCCCCCGTGCTGGCGTTCCAGGTTTCCGATCCGGCCGATGCGGCGTATGCGGAGATTGATTTCGTGGCGGCCGCACGCACCAGCCCGCAGGCGAGCGTCCGGCTGCTCGTCGAGACCAGACGGGCAGTGGCGGGCCCCGGCGGCGCAGGGGACGCGGAGACGCAGCTTTCGCTGGAGGGCGGGAGCGAGGGGGTTCGAACCGGCGAGGTGTCGTCCTCGTCGAGCTTCGTAGCCGCGGAGTGGGTCGGCAGTGGCCGGCGGACTGGGCGGCTCGTCTTCGCGCTGCGGGCGACGGCGCCGGGTACCTACACCGTGCCGCTGAAGGTCACGGTCAGCGCGCGCTGACGTCCTGAACGATCCAGAGCTTCTCGCCCCGGTCGCGCTCGAGCGCCCGGAGGATCTCGCCGGCGTCGGCCCGGCTCCGGTAGCGGCCCACGCGGATCCGGAAGGGTGCATCCGGATCGGACGAAGGCGGCACGACCAGGAAGGAGTCGTAGCCGTGCTCCCGCAGCTCTTCGACCATGGCCCGCGCGCGCAGGGGATCGTTCAGCGCCGCGACCTGGACCGAGAACCGGCCGCGGGCTGTCTCCGGCGTCGGCCTGGCGGATCCAGGGTTGCCTGACGGGCTCGTCCGGCTGAGGGTGGCGGCCGGCGGCGCCGCGCGCGCAGGAGCCGGCGCCCGGGTGGGTGACGCGGATGCCGCCCGGCCCCCTGGAAAGACGCGTCGAATCTCGGGTCTGCGCTCGCGCGAGATCAGGAACACCAGGTCGGCCTCCAGGCTGCCGCGGTCGAGGGTCAGCGCCTGCTCCGTCGTGCCCGAGACGACCGAGCCGTCGGGCAGAGAGTCGACGAGCAGCTGGACCGTGTGGCGCCCGCTGCGGACGGCCTCGAAGGCGAAGCGCCCGTTGGCCACACGCTCCGAGCGCTGGCCGCCGTCGAGCACGACCACGGCGCCGTCGATGGGATCGTCGCCCGCGTCCGCGGCGAGGTTGCCGTTGGCGTCCCGTACGACACGCCCGCGAACGGTGCCGAGGGGGATGAGTCCGAATCTGACCTCGGTCGTCCGTCCCTGCGTCACGTCGACGAGAACCTTGTCGATTGTCGGCGGGTCGTAGTCCACGGGGAGCGACCTGAGATCCAGCCCCACTTCCCTGAGCCCGGTGGGGACGCCGAGGAACACGAATTCCCCGCTCCGGCGCGTCGCGGCCGTGCCCAGGTCCTTCGCGACGAGCGGGATGCCTTCGAGAGCCGGCTCGTCGGGTTCCAGGCTGCCGTTCGCGTTCCAGTCGACGAAGACCACGCCGCGTACGGACCCGGTGCCCCGCGACACCAGGGTCGTGGACAACGGCGATCGGCCGGGCACCGGCGTGTCGGCGGGGAACAGCCTGGTCACGCGGAGCACGGATCGGGTCCCCCAGGGGCTGCCGACCGCGGGTGCCGACACCCGATCGACGTAGACGTTCACGCCGACCGTCGTGAGGCGGGTGAGCTGCCCGTTGACGCCGACATTGAGGGATTCGCGGGGTATCTCCGCACCAAGCAGCAGGTCGATGTTGCGACTGACGGTCCCTTCGGCGCGCATCCAGAGATTGCGGCTGAACACCTGGAGCTGGCCGCCTCCGCCCGCCTGCCAGTAGGTGTGTTTTGATTCGGGCTGGTCCATTTTGGTGAGGCTGGCGAGCCCGAAGAGCTGCGCCGATCGGCCCAGGCCCAGGAAGACCTGCGCGGACGCGTCCTCCTGAGAGTAGGAGCCCTCGGTCCGGACGCGATCGACATTCTCGCGCCGCGCGTAGCGCGTGTGGCCGGTGAACCGGCCAGCCGAGGTCTGCCACTCGGCCGCCCACGATCCCGTGTCGCTGTCGGAGTCGATTCCGCCGAGGATGGGACGCGAGACCCGGTCACCGTCTTCGAGCCTGAGCGTCACCGTCGATCGCGATCCAACCTGGACGCGGACGCCGCCAAACGATCGGAGCCCCGACGTCCGTGGCGGCAACGCCGCAGGCCCGACGGGGACGCCGGCATAGAGGCTTGCGCGGAAGACCTCGCTTCCCGCGAACACGCGCACGCGCGACAGCAGGTCGTACTCGCCGGCTCCGAACACACCTTCCCGATCCGGCAGGCTCGAGTGCAGCGTCGGCATCTCGCCGGGCGAGAAGCGATACCCGTCGAGCTGCACCCACCCGCGTCCGTGCAGCCAGTGGACGCCGACCAGCCCGGAGCCATCCCGCTCACGCTGCGGCGCCCCGCGCCGGCGGTACGACACGAGCGTCGCGTCGGCGATCAGCTGCACGTCGGACGTGACGGCGTAGCGCAGGCCGCCGCCGATCTGATCGCTGGCTTCGATGCTGTAGGCGTACTCGCCGAGGCTGCCGGTGCGTACCCGCGACGCGCGCACCGAGGCGTCCACCGAGGGCGAGAACTGGTGCGTCACCCGGCCCAGGGCCAGGCTCTGGTCGAGCGTGTCGGGATCCGACCCGAAGATGTTCCGCCAGGCCGTGGCGCGGCCGGAACCGACCGACACGGCAGTCCGATCGGAGCGGGCGGAGACGGCGCCGCCCACGTAGGTCACTGCCGGCGTGTGCAGGTTGCTGAAGCGATACTGACCGATATCGGGCGTGAAGTAGGCATCCCCGGCCTCGAGGGTCCACCGCAGGCCGCCGGCGCGTGCGTCACGGAGAGCCCCGTAGATGCGCCCCGGATGCAGCCGATCGCGCCGCTCCGTGGCGCGGATCTCCATCTGGAACTGGCCGAACCGCGACCCCGGGCGGAGCCACGACACGCCGAAGTCCGGCTGGAACGGCTCCTGCCCCGCGCGGCGCTGCGAGTCTCCCGAGACCACCTGCGCCGCGCCGCTGACCTGCACCCCCGACCGCTGCGCATACGCGATCGTTCCGGGGAAGGCGATCACCGCGCCGGCCAGGACCGCGATGCCGGACCGCATCGACTCAGTGCGAGACTTTCAGCTGTGTCTCGCCGACGAGCAGGGCCGGCAGGCCAAGGTCGATCTTGAGCTCTACCTTGTAGTCGCCGGTGGGGAGGGGTGACGCATCGCGACCCGACAGCGGAATCGACACTTCGCGCTCGCTCTCGGGCAGCACGGGCACGTCCGGGACCGTCAGCTGACGGACCGGCTGCCCCTCTCCCTGCAGCAGCACGAGCGTGCCCCTGGTCCGCAGAGATCGGCGACTGCTGTTCCGCACGAGCGCCACGACGTGCGTCTCCGCGGCCACCTCGCGCACGGACACGTCCATGAGCTCCGCGGCTCCGGGCACGGTTCCCACGTGGACGTAGATCAACGTCGCAACGCGCCCCCTGAAGGTGACGGACGCCCGGGCGCGCAGGTCGCTCTCCGGAGGACCGAAATCGAAGAGGATGCCGCTGCGATAACCGCCGGCCTCGACCTCCTTCGGCACGGTCAGACTGAACCGCACGAGTGCTTCGGCCCCCGGCTCGATCGTGACTTCGGGCGGCGCGACGCGGACCCATGACGTGGCCGAGAACGGCCCGTCCTGGACCGATGCCTCGAACTGTGGCGTGCCGTCCCTCGTCAGGTCCCAGTCGGTCAGCCTCGCCCGGACGCGCACTGGGGCTTTGCCGTAGTTGCGGAGCGTGACGGCCTGGGTGGTCGTGCTGCCGGGCAGCGCGTCGACCTCGACGCGCAGCGGCGACACCTCGACCGAGACCTGGGCTGCAGCAGGCACCGACGAAAGCGAAACGCCGATCACAATTGCGACATAGGCCGCTGACCGCGCGAACGGCGACAGCAGGCGCTTCTCTCGCGCCGTGATCCCGCCGAGGCAGCCGGTTGTCCGTTCCGGGCAGCGCACGGCCCTGGCCCTCACGGGGATGTCAGCGTGAAGACGATCGTCTGCGTGTACGTGCCAGCGCTGTAGTTCCATGAGTTTGCGAGCCTGAACGTGACCGAACCGCGCGTGTTCGGCTCAGACCCGAGGCCGCTCGCCAGGGTCTGCGCCACGGTGCTGCTGAGCGTCCCGTCCCGGAACGGCGGGCTCGGCGCCGCGACCCAGGTGATGCTCGCTATCGGGATCTGTGCCGGCCCGGCGGTCAGATCCCCGTC
>DASPFV010000235.1:0-3149 GCA_035620975.1 Vicinamibacterales bacterium | reverse complement strand
GCGGTGGGGTCAGGTCTTGCACTGACGTACGGGAGGCCCGATAGCAGCCTCCCGTACGTCAGTGCAAGACCTGACCCCACCGCATCCGTCAGTGCAAGACCTGACCCCCGGTGCCCTGCTTCAGAAAAGCCAAGGCCCGCTCGAGAACCTCATCACGACCCGACCGCAGGCCTTCGATGGTCGGCGCCACGGGAATATCCGGCTGGATGCCGAGACGCTGCAGCTGACGGCCGTCCGCGTGCCGGACGTCGTGCCCGGTGAAGTTCACGCGCAGCCCACCCGGCAGAACGAAATTGGTGACGTCCCCGTTCGCACCCGCGGTCGGGGTGCCGACAAAGGTGATCTCGCTCGCCGCCTCGAAGAAGAGGCCCGTGTGCTCCGCCTGGCTGATCGCGCGGTCGTCGATGAGCATCACGGTTCTGCCCGTGTACTTCGGCTTGTCGGACGTCGGGAGCGGCTGCTCGAAATAGAACCCGGCGACGGAGTCCTCGAAAGTGTCGAGCCCCGATACCTGGGCCCGCCGGAAGACCGCGCCGGTTCTGGCTCCCTTCGTGTTGATCCGCGGGGCGATGCTCCAGGCAGTGCCCCTGGGATAGCCCCGCATGTCGAACACGATCGCCGCCGTGGCGCGCAGCGCATCGAACATCGCGTCGACCTGCGGCACGGTCAGCTGCGTCAGGTCCACGTACCCGATGTTTCCGTCAATGATCCGGTACGGCTCGCCGCTCTCGCGCGCCTGCGGAGCCTGGGACCGTGGAACTCGTACAGTACGGAGTCGATCCTCCGCACCGCGTACGACCAGAGTGGCGGTGGAGTCCTTCGGGCCCATGAGAGCGAAGGCCGCCACCCGATTGGTCCGCGCGGTGTCCGTCGACGCGGTCACGTACTTCCGCAGCCGCGCAACGCGCTGCTCGAAGGCGTCACCATCGACCGCGACGAGAACGTCCCCGACGCGAACGTCTGCGTCGCGAGGGAGCCCGTCGCGCAGTCTCGTGACGACGAACCGCTCCTCCACCTCCCGGACTTCGATCGGCGTGCGCCAGGTCCCGAGTACTCGCGCCAGAGCGGGATGCCCGAACACCGTGGAATGGCCGTCCTCGATCCGTGCCACCATCTGCAGCACCGCCATCACGTACTCGTCCTCGCCGGCAGCGGAGAGGAAGCCTGGAATCGCTTCGGACAACGCGGCATCCCAATTCCCAATCAGCGCCTTGTACGGGTAGAAGTACTGGACGACGGCCCAGACGCGGAAGGCGGCGAGGAGCCGATGCGCCGTGTCGGGATACGGCATGTCGCGGTAGGCGTTGTCCGGCCGCCAGCGTGGTTCGCCGGTGGGCAAGCCGGTTCGTGCGCGCAGGATGAAGGGGATGCTCGTTTTGCCCTCCACGATTGCGAGCGCCTCGGCCATCGGATCGTCCGCGATCACGTCCGCCGCGGCCTGTGCTCCAACCTGCTCGACCCGAATCATCGCGCGCCACGGTCCTCCGAGATCGACCGCGCGCGTCTGGCCCGCCGCCCGGAGATCGAGCGGGGCATCCGACACGATCAACGCTCTGCCGGCATCGTGCAATGCCAGCGCGATGGCAGGCAGTGGGGATTCCGCGTCCGTGACGAAGACGACACGGGAGGGCGCCTGACCTTCTCCCATTGGCATGAACGTCGGTCCGGGCACCGTGAGAAGGCCCGAATAGTATCCGCCCGTCGTCGTGCCCTCCTGTGGACGGTACCCGGAATGGTAGGTGTAGAGTGACGCCGGCGCCGACACGACGTCCGACGTGAGACCGGTCAGCTCGGAAATCGCGAAGGCAACAGCACCCTCCTCCTGGGGGTCGCCGGGATGGTGCCGCACGTCGAGCACGACCTGCCTGGCCTTCGCAACCTGCTTAGCCAGGCCCGGGCGCTCGGTCCAGAGTGCCATGCCGCCCCTGGCTTCGGCCCAGGGGCCGGCGCTGATGACGAGCACGTCGTTCTCCCACCGATACAAGGCAGCCTCCGTCGATGTCCGTGACCGAGACTTGCTCTGCACGACCCGCGTCGCCGGATCGCCCAGCTCAGCCAGCATCGCTCCGACAGCCTGCGCAAAGTCTTCGTCCGTAGTCGCGGCGCGCACCCGGGGGATGGCGCGAACGACGGCTCCGTCCCAGTCGATCTCCTTCTGAAGCATGAAGGGATGGAGGTATTTGACCGTGGCCCAGATGCGCGCCAGTCTGACCAGGCGCTCGACTTCCTCGCCGCTGGCACGGGCTGGCAGCGCGGCGAGCACCAGAAGGATGACCCCCGAGCGGAGACGTGAGGAAAGGGCCATGACGTGCGTCTCCAGGCAAGTGCCCGCCGATTATCGCCGAACGGTGGGTCTGGTCAAACGGCTGGACAGCCAGTTCCGGAGACGCGTCCGCGCGTCTACCAGTGCGTGTTCCAGCCGGCGCGCTGCAGCTCCTTCAGCCGGGCGCCGGCCTCGGCGCGCGCGAGTGCCTCGGTCTCATGACGCCTCGAGAGCAGCAGCCGGCCGTTCCTGAAGAACCGGAGCAGCCAGTACCTCCCCCGCTGCCCGAGCACCGCGTCGATACGATCATGACGCCGGCGCGCCCGCCAGAGCCGATCCCCTGTTCCGGGACGCTCAGGGTTTCTCATGCTTCTTCAGTTCGGGCTGGTGCTTTCTGCCCGTGTGCGGCACATACTGATGTGAACCGACACCCAGGGCGAGCCGCGTGACCACGAAGCCTGGAGTTCTCCTGACCTGGAGCCCCCGCGTGCTGGGCATTGCGGTGGGCATCTTTCTTGGGCTGTTCGCGCTGGACGCGTTCACTCCAGGCCAACGCGTGATCGCATCTCTGCCCGCGTTCGCCATTCATTTCATACCCGCGCTCGTGGTTCTCGTGATTGTGGCGCTGGCCTGGCGCCGGGCGTGGCTGGGCGCCTTGACCTTCATCGCGCTCGCTGCGGCCTACGCCGTCATGGTACCGCGAAGGCTCGACTGGATAGCCGCGATCTCGGGTCCGCTGCTGCTGGTCGGCCTGCTGTTTCTCGTGTCCTGGCGTCGCGACAGGAACGAGTGACGCCTCCTGCTCGTTCCTCACCCGGCTGCGGCCCCGCGAGCGACGGCGATGCCGGGCCGGCCCCCCGGCACGCGTTCTTCGCGCGCTGGGATC